>JBOHHD010000260.1:0-2382 GCA_050700515.1 Pseudonocardiaceae bacterium | reverse complement strand
TGATTCCCGACGGGCCTGGGCAGTCCACCTTTCTCCGGGAGGCGGGGGAAGCGCTGACTCTTGCCGTGCTCTCACGCCCGCATGTGGCGTGGTCGTTGATCGAGCAGCTGCGGGAACGGGCACCGCGCTGCCTTGTCGGCTATGACACCGTGGACCTGCACTTTCTGCGCCTACAACGGCAGGCCGAGCTGGCGGAGTCGGGAGGTGATGAGCTGAACGCGAAGCAGCTGGCGGGCAAGGCGACCGTGTCCAAGGAGTTGGAGCTTGCCCTGGTTCGGGCCAGCGACCTGACCCTGGTGGTCTCCGACGTGGAGCAGCGCCTGCTGCTCGACCTGATTCCGGAGGCGGACGTACGAGTGCTGTCCAACGTCCACTACCCGGCTCGGGACGTACCTCACTCGCCGGGGCGGACGGGGCTGCTGTTCGTGGGCAGCTTCGATCATCTGCCGAACCGGGACGCGGTGCACTGGATGGTTCGAGATGTCCTGCCCCTGGTGCACCGTCGGCATCCTGGAGCCGTATTGCACGTGGTGGGGAGCAACCCGTCCCCGGACGTGCTTGCGTTGGCCGGCAAGACCGTCGAGGTGCACGGCTGGGTACCTGAACTGGCGTCGTTTTACCAGCGGTGCCGTGTCTCAGTGGCACCCTTGCGGTTCGGCGCAGGTGTCAAGGGGAAGGTGGGCGAGAGCGTGGGCGCGGGCCTGCCGACTGTCTGCACACCCATCGCAGTGGAAGGGATGCGCCTTGTCGACGGCGACCATGTACTGCTGGGCGCCGACGCCACCGAGTTCGCCGAGCGGGTGGTGACCCTCCTCGAGGACGACGCATTGTGGCACGCCATGTCCACAGCGGGGATCGACGCGGTGGCGGCCCAATTTGGATCGCATGCTGCTCGTAGCACTCTGAAGGACCTGCTGGACACCGCCACCAAACAGGTGTCCAACGGCTAGGCGCAGAGATCCAGCCGCCGGTCCCCCGATCTGATCAGCGGAAGGTCGGCGGTGCGTGGGCCAACTGTTCGTCCAGGATGGAGTCGAAAGTGGACAGCACCGCCTCGCGGTCGGAACCGAAGACCTCGAAGAAAATCGCTCGATCATAGAGCACATAGACCGCCCGGTGGACATTGGGCGAAGCGCCTGGGGCACTCCCCAGCACCGCGACGCCCTGCAGTGACCGATCGTTGTCCTGCTGGAGGCCGCCGGTGAGTTGCACGGTGGCGATGGTTTCCGCCACCGTGGTGGCAACCCGCTCGTTGGGCAACGTGAAGGCGAACATCCCGATCGTGCTCGGGCCCTCGGTGGTCGTCTTGAGCACGCCGTCGGTCATCGCGCCGGTGCGCAGCGCGCTGATGACGGGATCGGGCACCAGCTTGCGGCCCTCCAACTGCGGCAGGTCGAACAACCCGCCGCCACCACGGGCCTGACCGGGTGGCTCGATGAGGGCCTGCGCAGTGTCCGCCGGAGGCGGTAGCGGGTTCGGCGGAGCGGGCAGCTCGACGGCCGACGGTGCCAGCGGCTGATTCGGTTGCTGGGTGATCTGATCCCCGCCACCCGCCTCGGTTCCCTCGGTTCCTCGGCTGAGGAAGTAGGCCACGCCTGCGCCCATCAGGGCCAGCACGAGCACGGCCACCACCGAGAGGCCGATGATTTGCTTGCGGTTGGACCGTTCGGGAGAAGCTTCGAAAAACTCAGGTCCTTGGAGCATCCACCCACTTTGGGGGTCGTTGCTCGGTGGCAGATCCGTGCTGACCCAGGGTGGTGCCGACTCGTGGGAGCTCCAGCCGTGGTTCAAGTCCTGCTGATAAGCGGACTGCTCTTGGCGCATGGGCACCTCGGGTAGCGGTTGGTAGGGCGCTGCACTCGCCTGAACGACCTGAGTACGTTCTGAATCGTGGTCGTCGCCCCGCCGCACCACCTGGGTGGTGTCCGAGTGGTCTTCCTGATCCGTGTCGCCTTGGGCCGGGTAAATCACCTGCGTGCTCTCGTTGGGCCGGGAACTCTCCCAGTTGAACGCGGGCGGAAACGGGCTGGCCTCCGGCGCTGCATCAGTATCGTCCGTCGTACCGCCGGGGGTGCCGGCGATGTCGCCGGGTTTGTCCGCGGTGCCGCCAGGTGCGTTGCTCGACGTCGGCGGGCGCTCGGTCTGCTCGGCGCCGGGCATGAGCTCATCGCGGCGCCGGAGGTACTCTGCGGGGGACAACCGCCCTGCGGCGAGTTCCTCGTCGAGCTGCTTCAGCTCGTTCGGCCTGGTCACTCTCGTTACCCCCACTCGTGCTATCGGGTTGACGCTCATTGTGCACAACGCGACGCTGTGTGTCTGGCACCCCCTCCCGAAGATGCCCGGCCTTACCTGCCGCGTGATCGGTAGTGCCCCGGTCACCGG
>JBOHHD010000259.1:0-1646 GCA_050700515.1 Pseudonocardiaceae bacterium | reverse complement strand
TCCCGCTGAAGCCGAGGTGGCGGGCCTCGGTGTAGGAGGCCATCCATGGCGGGTCTTCACCAGGGCGGGCGTGGCTGAATGCCTCGTCGGCGGTGCCGACGGCGCGCAGGGCTTCCTGCACTTTGCCGAGTTTGGCCAGGTCACGGGCCTGGCTGTTGTGCAGCATGGCGCGTTCGGTGGCGGTCAGCCGTTCGGCGCGCACCAGTGCCGATTCGGTGCGGGTCAGGCCCTCGTCCGGGTCGCCGCACCAGGAGGCTTGGAAGGACATCGAGCACAGCACCTGGGCGCGCAGGTGCCAGTCGCCCGCCTCCTCGGCACACGCCAGCGCGAAGTCGTACATCGCCCGCGCGTCGTCGTGGGCGAGGTCGTCGTCGGCCATGTAGCCGGCTGTTTCGGCGAACGAGCCCACCGCGATGAGCAGTTCCCGGCGCACCGTCTCGGAACACTGGGCGTTGAGCAGCTCGCCGAAGTAGCGCAGCTGGGCGGCCACGGCCGGGCGCAGCATACCGCCGCCGTAACGGGCGTCCCAGCTCGCGAACTCCGCCGCCGCGGCGCGCACCTGGCCGACGTGGGCCATCCCCACCACCGAGGGGACGTGCGCCGGTGGGGCCGGCAGCAGGGCGAGCAGCGCCGCCGGTCCGGCCACCGCTGCGGCCCCGACCCCGATGCCGACCCGGATGAACCGCTGACGCTTCACCCCGACCAGGGTAGTGGGATTGCGTTGGGGCCGGCGGAAACCCAGTTCCGCGTCGGTCGTGATCCCGAGCACCGCCCGGAATCCCGCTCGCCGATCCGGGTCCTGCGGCCAGCGGATGACGCCTCGTTCGAGCTTGGCCACATAACTGGCGTCCAGCTCGACCACCCGCTGATTTCCGGTGTGCTCGAACACCCAGGCGTTGACCAACTCCGCCAGTTCCTGACGCGACAGGCACGCACCACTGGCCGACGGCGACTCGACCTGCTCCCGCGCCCCGCGCAACTGATCATTGGGCTCGGCCACGACATCACCCCCACTCGACATGATCGGCGCAGCCTTGCACACTCCGTCACCGATCGACCACCCGATCGACCCTCCCGCAATCCTCCCGCTGTCCTCCCCCTCAGGCGCCCGGGAGATCCCGGTCATCCTCCCGCTGTCCGCCGGTGAGAATGCCACCGCGCGCCGTGTCGAACCGTTGAGCTGCGCGGACAGACTCCGCAGCCATGTCAGTGCAACCCCCTACCGGGGAACATGACCCGCGGCTGCCAGACCCTCGACCGCGATCACGGTGGGCCGAGAGGTGATCGACCTTGATCCGTGGTGGCGGCTGATGATCGCCACCACCGCGCTCGGCATGCTCCCGCTGCTGCTCACGCTGGGCTGGGTGGCCCGCAGAATCAGCGGATCCTGTACCGCCGTGCTGCTGCGTAGTTGGTGGCGCGGGCGCTTTCGTCGCCGCCCACGCCGTCGCCGCCCACCGACTCCGGGCACCTCAACTCCGGTGCGGCCGGGGCGACCACCCGATGCCCCCCATCCCGCTGTCGACGGTTCCTCAAAACTGACCCTGTAGCGGTGCGGGAAAGTTGACCCTCCTCCGTGCCGATTTTGGAGGGTGTTGTCAGTGGAGGATTGGGCGGAGATCCGCCGGTTGCATCGGGCTGAGGGT
>JBOHHD010000258.1:0-2988 GCA_050700515.1 Pseudonocardiaceae bacterium | reverse complement strand
GACGATCGTCGCGTTACCCGCCGGCGGGGTCGCACGACAGTGACCGGTGCCATCCGGCCCCTTTTTTTAGCCCCTGACCAGTAGTCCCACCACGAGATAAGGATCATCAGTGATGCCGCAGGATTCGCCGTACGGCCCCACGTCGCCGGGGCAGGGGTACCAGCCACCGGACTACCCGGCCCAGCGGCTTTCCCCCGCACTCGTCTCGGGGCACCATCCACCTCCGACGAACCCGCTGGCCATTCTGGCGCTGGCCCTGGGGTTCAGCTGCTGGCCGCTGGCCATCGTGTTCGGACATCTCGCGCGCCGGCAGATCGCCCGGAGCGGGGAGCAGGGCCAAGGACTGGCGACCGCCGGTCTGGTGATCGGCTACCTCGTCCTGGGTCTGACGGTGCTGACCGTCGTCGCCGTCGTGGCCCTGATCGGCGCGACCGCCCCGACCGGATCTCCCGGGCTGAGGTAGGGCCGGTTCTCGGTGTCGAACTCTCGTTGACAGCTGCGACACTGCGGCCCATGACTGCTCGTATCGTTTTTGCCTCCGCCGCCCATGCCTTCGCCGAACTTGTCGGGCGTATCCCGGCGGATCAGTGGGAGGGGCCTGGGCTGGGGGTATGGACCATGCGTTCGTTGGTCGGGCACACCAGCTCGGCATTGAGCAACGTCATCGTCGGGCTCGACGAGCCCGCGGACGCTGAAGCCATCACCTCGGCGCAGGGGTATTACGCGCTGGCCCGGACGGTCGACCCGGCGATCTTCGAGAAGTTCACCGTCGCCGCGACGGCCGATGGGGTGGCGCACGGCGTGCGGTTGGGCGCTGAGCCGGTGGCCGCGGTGGGCCGGCTGGTGGAGCAGGCGGTGGACCGGGTCGAGGAGGCTGCCGACGCGGACCTGCTGAGCACCGCCGCGGGCGGGATGCGGTTGGACAGCTACCTGCGGACCAGGACGTTCGAGCTGGCCGTGCACAGCCTCGACATCGCCGATGCCGCTGATCTTCAGCACGGAGTTCCGGAGGAGGTGCTCGGTGCGGCCGCCGCGCTCGCCGCCCAGGTGGCCGCCCAGATCGGCGAAGGCGCCCTGGTCCTGCGCGCCCTGACCGGACGCACCCCTCTCCCGGCCCCCTACTCCATCCTGTGAAACCCATTCCTTTCGACCGCGATTCGGATGGGCACTCGGTAAACGCGGATCACCTGTTCTTGCGGGCGCGCTCGGCCTTGCGGCGCAGTTGGTTGTACGCGCCGGTCAGGCCCATGGCCTTGCGGACCTCGAACACGACTTGCTGAGCTTCGCGGCGGGTCCGTTCGGTCCCCTCGACGATGATTTCGTCCACGAGTCCGCTGTGTGACTCATAACGGGACCGCCGTTCCCGCATGGGGTCGAGAAAGCGGTTGATCGCGGTGGTCAGTTTGTCCTTCACTTCGACGTCGCCGACCTTGCCTTCGCGGTACCGGACCTTGAGGTCGTCGACTTCGGCTTTGTTGTCGTTGAACACGTCGTGGTAGACGAAGACCGGGTTTCCTTCGACGGTGCCGGGGATGTCGGCGCTGATCCGGTTCGGGTCGGTGTACATTCCCGACACCTTCTTACGCACGTCGTCGGCGCTGTCGGACAGGTAGATGACGTTGCCGATGGACTTGCTCATCTTGCCCTGGCCATCCGTGCCGATGAGGGTCGGCACCTCGCTGGTGACCAGCTCCGGGACGGGGAATGTCTCGCCGTACAGGTGGTTGAATCGGCGGGCGATCTCGCGGGTGACCTCGACGTGCGCGTGATTGTCCTTGCCGACCGGCACGGCGTTCGCTTTGACGCAGAGGATGTCGGCGGCTTGCAGGACGGGGTAACCGAGCAGCCCGTAGGGCATCTCTTCCTTCTTGGCGTCGCGGGCCATGTCCTTCAGGCTCGGGACCCGCTCCAGGCGGGGGACGGTGATGAGGTTCTGAAAGAGGGTGTTGAGTTCGCACACCTCGGCGATCGCCGATTGCAGGTAGAAAGTGGCGCGCTCGGGTTCGATTCCGGCGGCCAAGGAGTCCAGCACCATGTCGCGCGCGTTGGCCGAGACCTGGGCGATGTCGTCGCGGGTGTTCTTGGTGGTGAGCATGTGCAGGTCGGCGATGATGAGGAAGGTCTCGTACTGGTGTTGCAGCCGCACCCGGTTGGCGATACTTCCCACGTAATGGCCGACGTGCAGTTTTCCGGTCGGTCGGTCACCGGTGAGCATCCTCAGATCGGTCATGGAAACGTATGGCCCTTCGTGGACGGGTCGGCTGGTTGCCGGTGGCGGGCGGCGCGGCGACCGGGCGCGGGGAGCCGGATTGCTCCGATCGGCGATTCGACGATACCGCCGTCGATCAGGAATATCTGAATCCACTCAGGTAGCCGCCACCGTGTTCGGTCACGATACGGCGTTCGCCGACCCCGAACGAGAGCGCCGTCATGGCGGCGAGGTCGCCGAGTTCGGAGGCCACTGTGTCGATGTGAGCGGCCTTGCGGTCCCGGCACGTCACCCTCGCCCGGGACACAGGCCCGCGCGGCGTTCTCGGCGATCGCGGGTGGGCTGAGCAGTTCGATCATGGCGAGGGCCGAGCACCGTGTCGGGTCGCCACCACTGCGGCTGCGGCCGGTGCCCGAACATGGAGACAGGCTGTGGTCGGGGTTAACAGCAGGTGGCCGATCAGGCAACATACGGGGTAGTTCCCGTTCTGGGGGGCCAGTTCCCGGCGTCCAGCACGCCCTCAGTCAACAGAAAAGGGGATTGAGCCGTGCAGAATCAAGCTCCATCGACCCTCGATGCGGCCCAGGTCGAGCAATTCTCCGAACTTGGATATCTGATTCTTCCCCGATTCCTTCCTCTCGATTTCGTGCAGCGACTGAAATCCGAGGTCGACCGGTGGGTGGATACCGGACTCCGGGCCAGGTCGATCGCCTCCTGTGTCGATCCTGAGCTGCACGGACCACCGCCGGTCATGGAGTTGGAGATGGCGGCGCATGGTG
>JBOHHD010000257.1:0-5111 GCA_050700515.1 Pseudonocardiaceae bacterium | reverse complement strand
GCAGCAACATCCGAGTGGTCACATAAAGCTGGGAGATCAGCCCGTCTCGGTGCTCCAGGAGCTCGTTCAATTCGGTCCGCTTGATCACAGGGCGGTGGCGTCGTGGCGCCCGGGGATGGGGCGGGTGAGGAAACCGGTGAGCCGATCTTCGAGGTCGCGCAGTTGAGGTGAATTGGTGTGCAGTGGTGCGATCTGCCGGTGCAGGGTGCGCAGGCGTTCCAGGATGATGGCTGAGCTGAGGTCGGTGGCGGTGCGCAGCGCGTCGCGGCCGAACGCGGCGGCTTGCTCCAGTTCGCGGCCGTGCAGATGGGTGATGGCGAGATCGGCCTGGGTCAGACACAGGCCACGAACCACCCAGGGATCGCAGCCGTCCAAGGCCATGGTGCTGAACTTGACGGCGTGCTCGGTGTCACCGATACGGCTGAGGCACTTGCCGAGATCCCCGCCGAACCCATTGACGGTGTAGCTGGCAGCGGCGTCTTCGGGGCTTGCCGACTCATAGCATCGCTGAGTGGCCAGCACCGCGTGACGGGCCGCGCGGGTATCACCCAGCAGGGCGCAACCCCGTGCTTCCACCGCGTGCAGCTTGGCAGCCAGCGCAGGTGTGGCTGTGCCCTCGGCGATGGTCAGCCCGGCTCGGGCCAGGGCCACTGCTTGACGCCCATGCCGCGAGGTGTCCTGGCCGGCAGGGGCATTCTCCCCGAGCCGCACTGTCAACCGACTCGCTTCTTGCAGGATGTCGGCACCGGAACGCCGGTCTCCTGCCCGCATGGCCAGGTCCAGCGCCTGAATGTAGTAGCGCTGTGCCAGCGAATGCCGCCCGACATCGCCGGACATGAACCCGGTCATGCTGGTGGCTCTCGCGACGGCGGACAGCAGCGCCCGGCCGGTCTTTTCCGAATAGGTACCGTGCAGCAGCTGGTTGGCCTCCCGATGCAGCAGCGTCACCATCTGCTCCCGCACCCGTCCCGAGCCGTAGTGGTGGGACAGCTTCCTTAGGCTAGCGATCTGTTCGGTAAGGATTTCGACGTCGACCATGCCCACCCGCCGGCCTCCGGCGCGGGCAGTGCTCTGCGCCGGGGGCACGATGAGCGCGTACAGCGTCGGCTCGGCGAAAGCGGCCACGCTGAATGCCGAGCCCAGTAGCAGCTTACGACGGCGCATGTCCCGTCCTGACAGTTCGACAACCGTGCGGACCGTGCCGTCCAGTGTGCCGCAACAGCGCAGTCCGTCGTAGGGATCCTCGCCGGGCGGGGTGCAGTCGACGAAGCCGCATTCGGTTCACGCTGACCTCGCGTTGCAGCCGCGTGGACAGTACTGCGGCCACCAGCCGGGGTGTGGGCCAGTGCGGTCGGCACCCGTCGAGCATCCGGCGCACCGTGGTGCTGCTGGTGCCCAGGTGGATTCCCTCCCGGCCCCCCGCGGCCACCACGGCGCTGGCCAGCGCGGTGTTGCTCATCTCCGCCTCGTCCAGCAACCCCCGCAACGCGGCGTTCTTGTCCGGCTCCGGCCCGCCCATCGCCCCTCATCCCTCCCGTGCCCGTCCGGTCACTGATCGCCGTCGATAGTGGACTGTCAGCCCATCTCCGGGAAGAACCCCGGCCGAATAGGGGATAAATAGGACACTCGGGCTTGATCAGAGCGCGGCACCGGGCGCTCAGAGCTGCTCTCGCCGGGAACGACGCCCTTGGCTGGTCATCACCGATCAAGAAGCCGCAGCGAATCCCCGACCCAGAAAGCCGATTCCCGATGTGTGAACAATCCGTACCCGAAGAGAAGGTGGGCCGCCGCGTGGCGGTGCAGCGCAAGCTGGCCGGGCTCACCCAGCATCAGTTCGCCGCCCGCGCCCACGTCAGCAAGAGCCTGGTCGCCCAGGTCGAAATCGGCGCCCTCCCGGCCTCGGCCGGGTTCACCGCCGCTGCTGCCCACGTGCTGGGCCTGGACGTCGCCACGCTGACCGGCGAGCCCCACGGCGCCCCGATCACCGACCCCTACGCCGAGCACGCCGGCATCGCCGCACTCCGGATTGCGCTGGACGACCAGGAAGTACCCGACTTCGCGGGCTACCCCATGCCCGCCACCGAGCTGCGCACCCGGCTCGACCACTGCGAGGCCCGTCGGGAGAAGGGGCGATACACGGCGGTCCTGAAAATGCTGCCCGAGCTGCTCAACCACGCCTATGCGATCGTCGCCCACACCCGCCCCGGCCACGACACCGAGCAGGCCTGGGCGATGCTCGATGATGCCTACGAGCTCGCCCAGGTCGTCAGCCTCCGGTTCGGCTACTGCGACTTGGCGGCGCTGGCCGCCGGATACGGCCGGGCGGCCGCCGCCCGGGCCGGGGATCCGTTGCGTGCCGCGCTGGCCACGTACCGCTACACCGTCGTGCGGCTACGCCGGGGAAACCCCGAGGGCGTGCTGCAGGCCGTGGACCGGGGCCACGCGCTTTTGGACGGTGAACGCTGCCCCACTGCCGGCGCGGTGCGCACGGTGCTGCACCTGCGCCAGGCCAGGGCACATGCCCGACTGGGTGCGCGCGACCGGGCCGATGAGCACATCAACGAGGCGCGCCGGCTGGTAACCGGGGGAGTGCCCGCCCACCCCTACTACAGCGTGCACGCGACCACCGCCAACGTCGACATCCACTACGTCCGGACCGCCGTCGAACTCTGCGACGGCAGCACCGCGGTCGGCCGGGCCGCCCAGGTGCACCTGCCCGCCGATACGCAGCCCTCCCGGGCCGGTCATCACTGGATCGACCTGGCCCGGGCATGGACCCTGCACGGCGATCGGGCCAGGGCCGTCGGCGCCCTGTACGAAGCCCGCCGGATGAACCCGCAGAAGACCCGTTATCACCCCGGTGTCCACGAGACAGTGCACCTGCTGGCCGAGCACCACCGACGCGCCAACGACTCCCTGGCCGCCTTCGCCCGCTGGGCCCGCATCACTGTCTGATTCACCTTCGACTGAATGTTCCTGGTCACCGCACGAGGCGCGTCAGGTGCGGTCGCGGGAAGCGCGTAGTGCCCACGCGATCAACGGTAGTTGCAGGGGGAGCCGACCCCAAGCAAGCGCCTGCTGCGGCAGCGTTCGCCTGCGCCAGTCCAGCGCCATCTGCACGTTGGCCGGGAAGACCGCGACGAACAGCAGGGCGGCGGCAACTCCGCCCCGGCGCCGGGTGCGCGGCGTGGCAACGGCTGCCGCGACCGCTAACTCGGCGACCCCGCTGAGGTGGGTCCACCGCCGCGACGGTCCGGGTAATGCGCGGGGCACGATGGCGTCGAATTGTTGGGGGACGGCGAAGTGCAGCACCCCCGTGGCGGTAAGCAGGCAGGCCAGCGTGGGAGCGGGGCGAATCCGGCGGCGGGTCACACCGCCCAGTGTGCCGTGGCGGATCTGCCGCTGTGACCATGAGCCGGGCGGCGTAGTGGATATGCTCCGCCTCTGTGAGCATCACGTCGCCGGAGCGCACCGCCGGCCAGGACCGGTCAGGCTGGTCCGCCGGGAGGCGGCCCCGCCGTGCGATCCGGCCATGAACCGTCGAAACCCGCTCGATCGGCTCACCGAACATCCCGATCATGTGCTGGTGGGCACACTCCAGATTCCGGAGAGCCGGGTGGCACCGATCATGTCGATCGGGCGCCGGGTAATCGGTGCACTGCTGGCGTTGACCACCACGGTGTTGCTGGTCTACCTGGATCGGGACGGCTACCGGGACGTCAACGAAGATGGCCTGACCTTGTTGGATTGCGTGTATTACGCGACGGTGTCGCTGTCCACCACCGGGTACGGCGACATCACCCCCGCCTCCCAAACCGCGCGGCTGGTGAATGTCCTGGTCATCACCCCGCTGCGGGTGCTGTTTCTCATCGTGCTCGTCGGGACCACGCTGGAGGTGCTCACCGAGCGGTCCCGGCAGGCGTGGAAGATCCAACGCTGGAGGCGCAGGGTGAATGACCACGTCGTCGTTGTCGGTTACGGCACGAAGGGCCGTTCCGCGGTGAGCTCACTGGTCACCGATGACGAGGAGCCGGTAGACGTCGTGGTGGTGGATACCGATCCCAGTGCGCTGAAAGCGGCCACCGCGCGCGGTCTGGTCACGGTCAACGGCAATGGCACCCGGTCCGATGTGCTGCGCCTGGCGGGAGTTGCCCGCGCCCGCGCCGTGGTGATCGCCACCAACCGCGATGATGCCGCGGTGTTGGTGACGCTCACCGCGCGGGAACTCGCTCCCCATGCCTATATCGTCGCCGCGGTGCGGGAGCGGGAGAACGTGCATCTGCTCCGGCAGTCGGGCGCCGACTCGGTCGTGGTGTCCTCCGAGACCGCGGGTCGGTTGCTGGGTATGGCCACGAAGACCCCGGTCGTGGTCGAATTGGTCGAGGATCTGCTCACCCCGGAAGCCGGTCTGGCAATCGCCCAGCGCCCGGTCGAACCCCGCGAGGTCGGCGGCTCGCCACGGCACTTGCCGGACATCGTGCTCGGAGTGGTCCGAGCAGGCCGGCTCCATCGGGTGGATGCCCCCGAGGTCGATGCGGTGGAAACCGACGATGTGCTGCTCTACGTCCGCAAAGTCACCCCCGCTGATGACTGATGGCTGACGACGTCAGCCCGGCCACACTTATTCACGCCTCCGTGCCACGATGGCCCCTACCACGATGACGATGTCCGCCACCGGTCGGCGGTCCCCCCACTGAGCACGCATTCGGCAAGCGGGAGAAGATGGGCGGGTGCAGGGAAGGGACATGCTCTGGGGTGGGGGTGTGGCACTGGCCCTTGTCCTGGGGATGGGGTGGTTGGTGTGGCCGGATACCGGCAGTGCGGACTACCGACTCGCGCTGGGCACCGTGGTGCGTTCAGTGGATTGCGGTTCGCCCGAGGCCAGGGACGCGCTGCGCCTCGAACTACTCGACGGTCGCGTGCTGTCCGCGCAGTTGGACGGCTGTGGCAACCGGACGGGTGAGGTGTTGAGCGTCGAGGTACCCGACCCCTTGCCGGCGGGTGAGGTGGTGGCGCGACTGACCGGGACCGGGGTTCCGGCTGCCGCAGCGGCTGCCCAGCGTCTTTCCGCCCTGGGGGTGGTGATCGCCGGGATCGCCGGCGCGCTGCTG
>JBOHHD010000256.1:0-3429 GCA_050700515.1 Pseudonocardiaceae bacterium | reverse complement strand
TCGACCTGGATCTCGCCGACGACCTGATCACCGGCCGCGGGCTGCGCATCCCCTACCTGCGGCTGCTGCGCAACGGGGCCTACCTGCCGTCCGCCCGCTTCACCCACCGCACCGGCACCGCCGCCGGAACCGCAGATGGCGTCGCGGACCCGGACGCGGTGCTCCGGGAGCTGCGAGCCGGCGCCACGATCGTGCTGCGCGGCCTCATCCGCTACTGCCCGCCGCTGGCCGCCTTCTGCGCCGAGTTGTCGAGCGAACTCGGCTTCGCCGCGTCGGCGGGTGCCTACCTCACCCTCCCCCCGGATCCCGCGGCGCGGGCGCACACTACGACCCGATGTCGGTCATCGTCCGCCAGGTCCACGGGGTCAAGCACTGGCGCCTGCAGGAACCACCGACTCCGTGGCCGCGGCAGCTGCCCCCGCCAGGAGCCCACTACGACACCCCGGTGATCAGCGAACTCGACCTGCACGCCGGTGAGTCCCTCTACGTCCCGCGCGGCGTCGTGCACGACTGCTGGACCACCGATGAGATGTCCGTGCACGTCACCTTCAGCGGCGACACCCCTGCCACCTGGACCGACATTCTGCACGACGTGCTCGACCACATCGCCGACGCCGAGCCCGAGCTGCGCGCCGCGCTGCCGTGGCGCTTCGCCGACGACCCGGACGGCCTTACCACCGTCGCCGCCAGCACGCTCCAGCGCCTGCGCACCGCCCTCGCCGCGTGTGACCCCGCCGACCTCGCGACCGCCGTACTGGACCAGCACAGCCATGTCCCCGCCGCGCTCCCGAGCGGACGACTGGCCGACGCACTCGCTGGACAACGGTGATCATCAGGCCAATGGGCGGTACTCCGCGACGCGGCGATCCCCTCGTCCGCATCGTGGCCGCCGCGGGTCTGTCCAACCTCGGAGACGGTCTGCGGATAGTCGCGCTCCCGCTCCTGGCCACCACCACCACTCGCGACCCGGTGCTGATCAGCGGGCTGGTCGTCGCCGCCTATCTGCCGTGGGTGCTGTGCGGGCTGCCGATCGGGGCACTCGTCGACCGTGGCCGTCCCGAGGTGTTCATGCGGACGGCCAACACGGCACGGGCGCTGCTGCTGGGCCTGCTGACGTTCGCCCTGGCCACCGGGCTGGACTCGATCTGGCTGCTGTACCTGATGGCCTTCCTGCTCGGCATCGGGGAGGCGCTCTACGACAACGCCGCGCAATCCCTGCTACCCCGCGTGGTCAGCGACACCCGGCTGAAATCCGCCAACGGCGCCCTGATCACAGTGGAGCGGCTCGGCCAGGACCTGGTCGGCCCGGCACTGGCCGGCCTGCTCTTCGCCGCATCCGTCCTGCTGCCGTTCGGACTCAACAGCCTCGCCCTCGCCCTCGGCGTCGCGCTGCTGGCCAGGATCACCACCGCCGCACCGGTCCGCTCGAGCGGAGCCCCGCTGGGGGATCGCGGCCGAGACCATCGCCGGGATGCGCTGGCTGTGGCACGCCACGTTCGTCCGGCGACTCATCCTCACCGGCGCCACGCTCACCTTCGCCACCATGTTCTGGGAATCCACCCTGGTGCTGTTCGCCCTCGGCCCGATGGGCGTCTCCGCGAGTGGGTACGGACTGATCCTGGCGATCGGCGCGGTCGGTGGCGTCCTGGGTGCCCTCGTGACGCCGTGGCTGGTCGGCCGCTACGACCGATGGCTCCTGCAGCTGGCCGGACTCGGTCTGTGCGCCGGGGTCGACCTCACGCTCGCGATCCACCCCTCGCCCGCGACGACGGCACTGGCCTGGGGTGGCACCGGATTCGGCTTCGCGATCTGGAACGTCGTGTCGATCTCGACCCGCCAGCGCATCGTCCCGGCCGGCACCCTCGGTCGGGTCAACAGCGCCGCCCGCACCATCTCCATGTCCGCCGCTCCCCTCGGCGCGCTCGCCGGCGGCATCACCGCCGGCCAGTTCGGTCTCGGTGCCCCGATCTGGCTCAGCAGCGCCGCGCTGTTCGCCCTCCTCGTGACCTACGCGCTACTCAGCCGGGCCGACCGGAACCTGCTCACCGGTACAGTCCCGATCGATAGCTCAGCACCCGCCCGGTGAACCTCATCCCCGGATGAATCGCCGGCAATCATGTCCGATGCGTCCAAGACGCCGGCGTCAGTGATTGGCTAGCGTCGCGCCATGAAGCTGCGCCCTGCCGTCATCGGGCTCATCGTGTCCGACATGGCCACCACCCTCGCCTTCTACCGCCGTCTGGGCCTGGATATCCCGCCCGAGGCCGACGACCAGCCGCACGTGGAAGCCGACCTCGGCGGCGGGATGCGGCTGGCCTGGGACAACGGGGCCACCATCCGATCCTTCGATCCGGGTTGGTCCCCGCCGAAAGGAGGCGGGCACCGGGTGGGGTTGGCCTTCGCCTGCGAGAACCCGGCCGAGGTCGACGCAGCCTGGGCCGAGCTCACCAATGCGGGCTACGAGGGCCACCTCGCGCCGTGGGACGCCTTCTGGGGCATGCGCTACGCGGTTGTCCACGATCCCGACGGCACACCGGTCGACCTGTTCGCCCCGCTACCTCCGGCCTAAAGCGTCGGTCAGGTAGTTCGGGGGCGTGTTGTGGTAGCTCTTTCTTGATCGGTGGGTGTGGTGCCTGCTGGGATGCCGAAGGGACAGCCGCCGGCGCAGCTGGCGCTGGCGGTAACCCTGCAAAGACAGCGGCTCATCTCGGCCGCAGTGGCCAGCGGTGCGGCCCGTCCGGGGTGCCGTACCAGACGTGCTGGTCGTGGGGTGTGGCCACGATGCCGAAACGTTCGTAGGAGGGCTGGCCTTCGTCATGCCAGAAGGTCGCGGCCTGCTCGACACAGTCCCAGAGCCGTTGGGGACCGTACTGGCGCACACGGTAACCCACCGGACCTGGCGCCATGGCGACCTCGGCGCGGGAACCGTCGTCGGCGACGAGGTCGACCACCGGCTGGCCGTCGTCGTCGACCGTGTGAGCGCGAGTGACATGGGGCAGGTGCCACTGGACGATGAAGCCGAACAGGTCGTGCATAGCCAGCGGGACCGGGTCGACCGAGGTGACCGATTCTGAGCACGGTTCGCACACCCATGGCCGGAAGTTCTCGGCTTGGTCGACCTCGTGGCGCATGGTCATGAACCCGGCCCAGTACGGCAGGAACGGGCCGAGCGCAGTGCCGTGCTCGTCAACGGTGAGCTTGGCCAGGGTGCCGCCCAATGAGCCGCGCACGTCGGTGAGGATCACCGCATCCGGGGCCGACTGCTCCAGCCAGGCGGTCGGGATGGCGGGCACGGCACACGACGAGATGATCCGGTCATACGGTGCGCCCGGCGGATAGCCGGTCTGACCGTCGACCGCAATCAGGGTGGGGGTGTGGCCGTTGGCGGCCAGCCGTTCGCGGGCCAGCTCGATCAGTTCGGGGTCGATG
>JBOHHD010000255.1:0-3728 GCA_050700515.1 Pseudonocardiaceae bacterium | reverse complement strand
CGAGATGATCCGGTCATACGGTGCGCCCGGCGGATAGCCGGTCTGACCGTCGACCGCAATCAGGGTGGGGGTGTGGCCGTTGGCGGCCAGCCGTTCGCGGGCCAGCTCGATCAGTTCGGGGTCGATGTCGATGCTGGTGACTTGGGGGCTGCCCAGCCGTGCGCACAGCAGCGCGGCGTTGTAGCCGGTACCGGTGCCGATCTCCAGCACCCGGTGTCCGTCGGCGATGTCGAGTTCCTCCAGCATCTGCAGCACCAGCGACGGCAGGGTGGAGGAACTGGTGTAGATCGTCCCGGTGGCCGGCCGCAACTGCCTCGACAGTGGGACCGGCATCACCTTAGTGATCAGCGTGCTATCGCTGTAGACGGCATCGAGCCAGTCACCCCGGCGGGCATGATCCACGCACAGCACAACCGGGCTTTCTTTGTCAGGGTAGTAGCCAGGTATGTACGGGTGCCGCCAAGTCCGCTCGAACGCCTCCCGCCACACCGCGGTCCGCAAAACGCCCTTTGCAGTGAACTGCTCGGTGAGGTCGGCGAGCCGGACTCGAGCCCGTAGCTGCTCCTGCGGGCTCAGGTCGGTGGGATAGTTCACCGGCGGGCTCCGGATTCCAGGAGGTCGGCCAGGGCCGAGGTGATGGGGAGGTTCAGTCCCACTCGGTACCCACGCAGGGTGCGGTCGTCAGTCGACTTCCCCATTCCGTAATGATCAACTGAGAATGGTGGTTTTGGCTGCTTGGGCGAGGATGCTTTGTGCTGTGGCGGGCAGGCCGATCCGGTTCCAGTGAAAGATGACGTGGTGAGCAAGGACGTTGCGCGTTCCCCGCTCCAGCGTTCCTTCGTGGGCCGCTGCGGCCAGTGCTTGTCCGGCATGGTGGAACGCTGCGGCCCAGGATGCGGCGAAGGCCAGCGGGCCGTCCGTGCCGAACAGTGCGCCGGTGGGGTGAGCGTCGTAGGCCAGGAGGGTGCGAAGGCTCTGTGTCAGCTCGGTGAGCCGATCGGTGGAGGTGTCGGCGGGGATCGGTCGTAGTTGTGCCACGCGGTGCCAGATGTCGCCGCACTCGAACCACTCCTGTCCGGCGGCGCGGAACAGGGTGGTGCACAGCAGGACCGACAGATCTCGGCGGCCGAGGGTAGGTTCCGGTCGGGGGAGGTAGGCCAGGATGTTGGTGCTGTCGGCGCAGAACAGGTCGTGGGCGATGTCCATCCCCGGTCGGCCACCGAAGGCGACGGTCTCGGGTTCGTAGTGGGTCTGTCGCCAGCGCGAGATCAGACCAGCTGTGGTGAGTCCGTCCAGGAGGGAGTGGACGGAAATCCGCATAGCGGCACGCTCGGCGTCGTGGCTGGGCTTGAGGCGCAGCCGCCAGCAGGGGGCTTTGCGGATGAACCACCACGCGGCGATCACACCGGTGTCCTGGAGGCGCTGTAACCGCGGGCCGACGCTGATGACCGCGGCTTTCTCAGCCGCGGCCCAGTCCGGGAACTGCACGTGGACCTGGTACCAGTCGCGGCTGGCGGCCTGGGTTTCGAGTGCGGCGTGTCCCGCCTGCTGGTAGGTCTCGATCGCGTCGGCGAGGTCAGCGGCACTCATGCCGAGTCCGGTGGCCACCTGGTCGAGGGGTGAGCCGGCCAAGACCGCGAGCACGCCGTGGGCCATCTCCTTCGGCATTGCCGCCGCTGTCTGGGCATGGTGGGCGCGGGTGGTCTGGCTCGGGTTCAGGTGATCAGCAGGCATGAATCCCATCCGGAGATCGGCGGCGTGGCGCGGGTGGCGGTGCGCAGCGCGAGGGCGAGGCCGGCTGTTCCGTCCAGGAGTCCGGGGTGGTGGTGTTCGGTGGCTTCGGTGTGCCGGGCCAGCAGGTCGGTCAGGTGCGCCAGCCGTGTGCTGAGCGCGGGGGTCAGCGCGTCACCCGCGGCGTGCCAGGCGGTCTGGTAGAGCCCTGACCAGCCGTGGCACAGGCCGGTGTCGGTGATCCGGTGCAGCTGGGCGGGATCGGACAGGCAGGCGGCCAGGGCGTGTTCGGCCATCATTTGGCGGGTGGTGTCGCCGGTGGCGAGGGCGGCGATCTGTTGGGCCCGGGCGATGCCGGGGGTGCCGTAACACCAGGACGGCCGCAGCGGGCCGGTCTGGCTCACCCGACCGGTGCGCAGGTCGTCGCGGGTGATCCATTGCGGCCACCACGGTCCGGACTCGCCGTCGTGGCGCCAGGTGTCCAGCTGAGCGCAGATCCTCCAGATGGCGCCGAGGTGGCCTTCCACGATGATCCCCCGCCGCATCGCGTGGGCGAGCAGCGCCAAGGGGCCGGTGATGCCGTGGGCGATCCCGACATTCCCATGCCCACCGGGGGTCGGTAACAGGGGATCGGGGTCGTGACCAGCCCACCAGCCAGGGACCAGGATTCCGTCGAGATGCAGCGGCTCGATCAGACGAACCAGGTAACCGAGAATCCGGCCGAGCGCGTCATTTCCGGGAGCGTACTGGAGCAGGAGTTGGCCGATCCCGGTCAGGCCGGAGAACAGGTCGTACTCGGCGAACGCCGCCACCTCGCCGCGGTCAATGCGCGCCAGGGCGGCATCGACCCGGCGATGGGCGAGGCTGGCGACATGGGCGTCCAGCCTCGTGAGGGTCGGACCGGAGCGGGGTATCTGATCGGCTTCGGCCGCGTGCAGAACGAAGGAGATCGCGGGCGCCCCGAGATAGAGGCCCGTGTCGTCGGCGGCGCTGATCTCATACCTGGTCGCCGCCCGCACCCAGGCGTGCGCGGCCCTCCACGTTCCTGACCCGGCAAGAGCGCGCTCGATGTGCAGCAGCGCGACCCCGGCCGCGCCTCGGGCCAAGGACTGCGCCTGCCAGCGCTGGTCGCTGCCCTGCCACCTCGGGGCCGCCAGCCTGTCGGCGAGAGCGTCGGCGAGGCGGGCGGGGTCCCCGGCGGCCAGCGTGGTCATGGTGTGTCCCGGTGGATCAAGGCCAGCTGGCGCTGGGCGACGGCGCGGGCCAGGCGGTTGGTGACGCGCTCGCGGTCCGGATCAACGCCGATCGTGCGTACGTGGTATAGGTGGAGCAGGGACCGCAGTACGGGGTGTGGGTCTCGTTGCTTGTCGAGTCGATTGCGGTAGGTAACCAGCGCTGTGCGCCGCCGCTCCCAGGCCAGTGCCACGTTCTCGGCGCCGGGTATGGCGCGTAGCGCTGCCCACCCGCCGCGCGGGTCGGCCAGCAGCAGCGCCGCATCGCGCAGGGACCGGTCCAGCCTTCCTCGCTCCTGGGGCAGGCGCTCGATCAGCCAGCGCAGGCCTTCCGCAGGTGTGCTCGCGTAGGAGGTGGCGAGGTCGAGCAGACCTGCTGCCGTGAGTACCTCCGGGGACGTGCCGGTGCGGAACGATAGTTCGATCTGAGCGAGGGCGGCGACCGAGTCGGCGGCGAAGGCTTCCTCGGCGGCGGCCATCGCCGTGCCGTGGCCGTAGCGTCCGGTCTCGGGATGGTAGGTACCCAGGTGCAGTTGCGGCACCAGACTGCGCTCACGCAGGTCGGCGACCCACTCGCCGACCCACGCGGCGGCGGTTCCGTACTGCTCGGGGGTGGGCAGGCGCAGGTACAGGTCGAGGTGTTGTTCGAGGTCGGGGCGGGTCATCTCGCGGTAGCGCCGGAACCACCACAGCGGCGGATCCTCCCAGCGCTCGAACAGCCGGGGCAGGTGCTCGATCAGGATCTCATCCTGGCGGTCGGGGTGG
>JBOHHD010000254.1:0-6382 GCA_050700515.1 Pseudonocardiaceae bacterium | reverse complement strand
CGAGTAGTTCGTCCACCAGTGAGGTGGCATGCTCAGCGGCGCGGAACTTCGGATGGTCCAGTACCTCGTAAAGAAACTCACTCGTGGTGTGGATCCGAGGGCCAGAAATCCGGAACTCGCGGAGCGCTCGTTGCATTCGCGTGATCGCCTGGTCCCGTTGTGGCGCCCACACGATCAGTTTGGCCAGCAGTGAGTCATAGTTGGGTGGTACCACATATCCCGGGTAGACGTGGGTGTCAACCCGCACGAACGGCCCGCCCGACGGCACGAACTCCTCGATCAGACCCGGTGCCGGGGCAAAGTCACGACGCGGATCCTCGGCGTTGATGCGGCACTCGATCGCCACCCCGCGCGGCTGGACGTCCTCCTGAGTCAGCACCAGTGGATGGCCCGCGGCGACTTTGATCTGCTCGGCCACCAGGTCGATGCCGGTGACCATTTCGGTCACCGGGTGCTCCACCTGGATGCGGCAGTTGACCTCCATGAAGTAATAGCCCCCTGCTGGATCGACCAGGAATTCGAACGTGCCCACCCCGACATAGTCCGCGGCGAGCGCGCCGTCGATGGCGGCCTGGCCCATCCGCTCGGCCAGGCCCTCGGGTAGCCGTGGCGCGGGGCTCTCCTCGATGAGTTTCTGGTGCCGGCGTTGCACCGTGCAGTCCCGTTCGCCGAGGTGGATGGCCCGGCCACGGCCGTCGCAGAGCACCTGGATCTCGACGTGCCGGGCCTGCTCCAGATACTTCTCCAGGTAGACCCGTCCGTCGCCGAACAGCATCTGGGCATTGCCCTGGGTCCGGCGGTACTCATCGACGAAGCGATCGGGTTCGCGGATCACCTGCATGCCGCGACCGCCGCCCCCGGCGGCCGCCTTGACGATCACCGGGAAGCCGATGGACTCGGCCAGCTCCCGTGCCTGGTCGGCGTCGAGCGGGTCGACGCTGCCGGGCAGCAGCGGGAGCTGCGCCTTCGTCATCAGAGCGCGTGCCGAGGTCTTGTCCCCCAGCGCCGCCATCACGCTGGCGGGCGGACCGATCAGCACGATGTCCAGCGCCTCGCAGGCGTCCGCGAAGTCGGGCGACTCGGAGAGAAACCCGTAGCCGGGGTGGATCGCCTCGGCGCCGGTCTGCTGGGCGGCCTGCAGGACTGCCGCAGCGTTGAGGTAGCTCAGCGTGGGCTGGTCCGGCCCGATCTGGACCGCTTCGTCGGCGAACCGGACGACCGCGGAGTCCCGATCTTGGGTGGAGTACACCGCGACCGTACGCACGCCGAGTTCCCGGCACGCGCGGGCGACGCGCAGGGCGATCTCGCCCCGATTGGCTATCAGGATCTTGTCGAACATCACCGGGCCTCTTTGCTGATCGTTTGAAGTTCCGCTTCTACCGTGACCGCTGACCCGAACTGCCGGAAACGGGCTCGCCGGTCGGCGCTCAGTTCCATCCCGCTCAGCTCGCTCAGTTCATGCAGACAGTGGCGCAATGCCCCCCGCAGCCGGTCGGCGGCGAGCAGCGGGGCGGCGCCGGTACCGCCATCGGGCTCGGGCAACACCCCGTCGACGACGCCGTGCCGCAGCAGTTCCCGGGCGTGCAGACCCAGAGCTTCCGCGGCGCGGGGTGCGGCGGCCGGGTCCTTCCAGATGATCGAGGCGCATCCCTCGGGACTGATCACCGAGTAGACGCTGTTGGCGAACATCAGGACCCGATTCGCCACGGCCAGCGCGAGGGCGCCGCCGCTGCCACCTTCGCCGATGATCACCGTGACGACGGGGACGTTGAGGAACGCCATCAACCGCAGGTTCTCGGCGATGGCCACGGACTGCCCTTGCTCCTCGGCGTCTGCGCCCGGGTAGGCGCCTGGCGTGTCCACCAGAGTGATCACCGGAAGACCGAGCTTGTCGGCCAGGCGCATGAGCCGGGCCGCTTTCCGGTAGCCGGCCGGGGTGGGCATGCCGAAGTTGCGGCGCATCAGTTCGGCCGGATCGTGGCCTTTCTGCTGGCCGATCACCATTACCGGTCGATCATCGAGCCACGCGGTGCCACCGACGATGGCGCTGCACTCCCCGGATATCCGGTCGCCGTGCAGTTCCTGGAAGTCCTCGAAGGCCAGCGCCAGATAGTCCAGCGTGGTCGGCCGGTCCATACTGCGGGCCGCACATACCTGACCCCACGGATCGGGCTCGGGAAGCACGTCGGGGTCGCTTACCATCGGCGCGAACCCACGCTCGGACCGCCGGTGGGTGGTCGGCGCGGAGAAGCCACCGACCCGCAGCAGCTTGGCCAGCTCCTGGCGCAGCTTCGCCCGGGGGGTGATCATGTCGATGAAGCCGCGCTCCAGCAGGAACTCCGCGGTCTGGAACTCCGGGGGAAGCACCTGGTGGATGGTCTGCTCGATCACTCGCCGACCGGCGAAGCCCAGCCGGGCCCCCGGCTCGGCGACGATCACGTCGGTCAGCGTGGCGAAGGATGCCGCAACACCGCCGAAGGTGGGGTCGGCGATCACCGAAATGGTGAGAATTCCGGCCTTGTCGAGCTCACCCAGCGCTGCGCTCGTCTTGGCCATCTGCATGAGCGAGAGGGCGCCCTCCTGCATGCGGGCTCCGCCCGATGAGGTGACGATCACCAGCGGCGTGCGCTCGTGCAGGGCGCTCTCGATGGCCAGCGTGATCAGCTCGCCGACCGCGGTACCGAGGCTGCCTCCCATGAAGCGGAAATCCATCACCGCGAAAATAACCGGATTGCCCTCGATGGTCGCTCTGGCGCACAACACGGCCTCGTCCAGCCCCGTCTTCGCCCGCGCCTGGGTGAGGCGGGTGGTGTAGGGGATCGTGTCAACGAAGTTGAGGGGATCGGTATTGCTCCCGGTGAGCTGTAGTGGCTCGTAACGTCCGCCATCGGCCAGCTGCGCCAGGCGCTGCCCGGCGGTCAACTGCTGGTGCCGGCCGCATTCCGGGCAGACCCGAAGGTTGCGGGCGAAGCGCTTGCCATAGATGGGTCGCCGGCAGCCCCCGCACAGCAACCAATCGGCGTCGGTGGCCACCTGCTCGATGGTCTGAGTCATCCCTAATCCCCTTCACAGGATCGATTCTGTGTCTTCAAATACTTTTTAAGATGTTTCACACTTTGAGTAGCGTGCTCGTGTAGGCGCGTGCAGCCGGTTCGAACTGAATCGCCATGTGGGTGGAGATGGAATTGACGTCCCGCCAGCAGCGCTGCAGCGAGCCGGATGAGGATTGTCCGGTGGTACCCGCGGAGCGGAAGATCCGGTCCACCGCCGTGACCAGCAGGTCCACCGCGAGCGAGCAGTCCCGCAGGTTCTGCGTTGTCTCCAGCGGCGTGACCAAGGCGCCTTGATCGGCAATGGCCGTTGCGCGTTCCAGAAGCAACTGTGCGGCGTCGATCTCACCGGCCGAGCGGGCCAACGCGAACTCGTAGGTGGCGCGATTGCCCTGCACACCCGGCACGCCGGGCAGCACCGGGGCGTTGCGGATCTTCCCGGCGATGTAGCTGGAGAATGCCTCCAGGGCACCTCGGGAGGCACCCAACGCCGGGATGGCGAACGACAGCCCGTTCACTGCCTGGAGCGGGGCCGAGTAACAGGCTGCGGCGGTGTGCTCCGACTCGACCGTGCGACCGGCGAACAAGTCGGCGCGATCAAAGGCGCACGGCGTCGGGACGAAGACGTCCTCGACGACCATCGTGTTGCTTCCGGTGCCCTGCATGCCGATGTTGAACCAGGTGTCCTCGACGTTGTAGCTGGCGCGAGGGATCGCAAACAGCTTCGACTCCGGCTCCCCACCGGTGTGCACCAGTGCGCACACCAGAGCCCAGTCGGAGAAGGCGACGGCGCTGATGTAGGGCCACCGGCCGGAGAGTCGCCATCCGCCCGCCACCGGTTCGGCCTTGCCGAACGGCGTCACCGAGCCGACGATGACGGCGTCGGGTCCGTCCGCCCAGATCTCCTGGCAACCCTCGGCCGGCAGGAAAGCCCCCGCCATGCGGGACATACTCGCCGAGAGCGAGGCACACCATGCAGTGGCCGCGCATGCCTCCCCGACCGTGACGACAGCACGCATCAGTTCGGCAAAGGTTCCGGCGTCCCCGCCATAGGCGAGGGGAACGAAGTGCCGCGCGAATCCGGCGGTCACAATGGCTTTGGCCACGTCTGGGTCGAGCTGGCGCATGGCTTCTGCGTCGGCGGCGCACCGGGCTGCGATGGCGGCAACGTCCACAGCGGCGGATGACAGCGATTGGTCGACCATCTTGGCTATCTCCTCATGTCTCGCGTGAGCCCGGTGAATTCGGACTGGCGCTGCCTACAATCACCCGGTCCGGTCGAAGACGGCTCGACCTCGGCTGGAACTCCCGCTGAGCTTCGCTCGGTACGGCAGGGCTCAAGCGGAGGTCGAGCCGTCCTCGACCCGTCCATGCGAACGTCCGTTCGTGATGGCGCGGCGGCCACGTCGGGGTGAAGCCAGCTGGGGTCGCCACCAACGACTACTCCGACACCTCACTCACCCAACGAACAGGAAGATCGATATGGTCGCGACGACCCTTACAGCCCTTCCCACGGGTAAATGGAAGCTTGACGACGCCCACTCCGAGCTGGGCTTCACGGTCCGACACATGATGGTCAGCAAGATCCGTGGCCGATTCCGTTCATTCGCGTCGACAGTTGTCCTGGCCGAGAACCCGCTGCTGTCCAGCGTTGTGGCCACGATCGACGTCAAGTCCCTGGACACGGGCAACGGGCCACGCGACGCCGCGGTGCTGTCGGCCGAATACCTCGATGCCGAGAACTACCCGCAGCTCACCTTCACTTCCACCGGTATTCGTGCCGACGGCGAGGACTACCTGCTCAGCGGCGATCTGACGGTCCGTGGTGTCACCCGGCCGGTTGAGCTGAAGGTGCAGTACAACGGTGACATCACCGATCCGTTCGGCAATGAGCGGATCGGATTCGGTGCCCACGGTGAGATCAACCGCAAAGCCTTCGACATCTCGGTCGACCTGCCGATGGACGGCGGTGGCTTCGTGGTCGGCGACAAGATCAAGCTGGAATTCGATCTCGTATTCGTCCGCGCCACCGACGAGCCTGCCGTACCGGCCGAGACGCCGGCCGATGACTCGCGCCAGCTCTTCCGAGACGACTTCCAGGATGGATTCACCACCGAAGGTCCCGACGCCCGGTGGTTCTACTACGGATTCGGACCCTACGTCGGCGACGACGGGGTCGTGACGGCTTCTGATCAGGGCCTGCGGGTCGTCTCCAGTGGCACCGACCCCGTGAGTGGAAAGCCCGCGTTCGTCCGCTCACTCGCCCAGGAGGACGACAACGGGTTCGGTTTGCCGGGCACGCTCGATCACGTCAAGTGGCTGGCCTTCACGAACCATCAGGCATCCACGGGGTTCAATGGATTCGACGCCGTGCCGGGTGAGGTGCTGACCGGTGAATTGTGGATGTCGGGCCGGACCCACGGCACAGCCGGGCATCCATTCGGCGCGGCGGTGACCAACCCCGACGACGACATGCGCATCGCCTCGGTGGGGATGCCCCTGCTCGACGAGGAGACCTCCACGATCTTCGACTTCTTCCTGTCGAACGAGCGGGTCTACGTCGTCTACGAGCGGCTTCCCTTCTCGCGGCAGCAGCTGGGTAATTACGCCGCCTTCGTCTATCAGATCCCGGTGACCGACCGTTGCCCCGAAGACCGGCACCACTTCAAGATCTGCTACGACCGTTCCGCCGGAGTGGTGCGGTGGCTGCTCGATGGCAACGAGGTCTACCGGGTGGATCGGCTGGGCTACCGTCTCGAATCCCGGGAGCACCTCCTGGCCGATCACGGCGGCGAGGAGACACTGATCGAGCCGCGACAGCTCAACTTCGGTATGGGGATGTTCACCGCACTCGACTACGGGCGGCCCGACCAACGCGCGTTGGTCCGGGTTTCCAGTACCGAAAACTATTACTTCTCCAGCGCCACCGGTGAACCGGAGCCGCAGGCCTTCCTCGATGACGAGAGCTTGGAGTCCAATCGGCTGTTCGGACAGGGCGCGGAGATCTGGGTGGGTCGTTATGAGGTCTCCAGCGCGCCGCTTCACTGAAACTGTCATCCAGCAACGCCTCTGATATCTGTCCGCACCCGGCGGCTGGCCGTAACTCAGCCCACGAGGCACGATCCCTCGACCACGGGTGAGACTGATGACCGACAAGGGAGGTCTCCGGTTCGTTACGGAGACCTCCCTTGTTGCCCTGCCCGAAGGAACCACGAGCTGAGGTCCCTCAGTAGCGCGCCGATCTGGTCAGCGATTCCGCCCGCCCGCCCCGATAGCTCGCAGACCTCGTCGGAGGGCGTCGATCTGGTCGTCGATCATTTTTTGCGAAACCG
>JBOHHD010000253.1:0-2069 GCA_050700515.1 Pseudonocardiaceae bacterium | reverse complement strand
CAGCATGGCGGCATGGCTGAGCAGCCGATGAGCGTCTC
Organism: Pseudonocardiaceae bacterium; assembly: GCA_050700515.1. GTDB lineage: Bacteria > Actinomycetota > Actinomycetes > Mycobacteriales > Pseudonocardiaceae. Next base: position 2,031 of record JBOHHD010000253.1, on the reverse strand, counting down.
GACCGATAGGTTCGAGTCATGGAACGATGCAGTGCGCCGGGCCGAGAACGGTGAGACTATCGCGGTGATCGCGCACGGTAAGCACGTGGCTGATGTGGTGCCCTCCGGTGAGCTGGACCGGTTGCGCGAGACGATCGAGGTGCTGTCCGATCCGGACGCTGTGCAGGCTCTGGCCGACACCGAACCAGTAGTTTTCGGCCGCGACGCGATCCGCGCTCTGGTCGCTGAGCGGGTGGCCGGTGACCGGCCAGCCCTACGAGATCGACCTGCCTCGCACCGTCCGCCGGGCACTGGCTGAACAACTTCCCCTTGACGTGGTTATCGGCGCGTCGGATTTCATGAACGGCCCCTTGGCAAACAATCCCCACCGGCCGACGGGTCGAGCGGTTGACAGTCACGGTCCTGGCTCCCAGGTCAGAACCTCGTTGAGCACATCGAGGGCACTGCCATCGATCCGGCGTTGTACCAGCGCGCCATCAGGAAGGATCAGCGACGACGTCCGCTTTCGCTGAGCAGAGCAGTCCCAGCTGAATCCGGCGATGTGGATCAAGTCTAGCCAGTCACCGCTGACTCGGCGTCCCACCAGCAACCCGTCCTCGCCCTGGCATTTCGTTTCGGGTGCCGAGCTCACCGCGTTCCTCACCGCTCATTCCCCGACTCACGTCGCCGTGCGGAAGGCAGCCGGGGACTGGGCCGGTGCGTTGATCGAGGCGATCGAGCGGCACGCTTCGCCGAACGGTGGCCCGGTGCGGCTGGATGCCGAGTACCTGCTGGTGCAGGCCGTCGCCGACGGAACGTAGCGCTGTCGATGAATTGATCCGCTGCGTGGATCAGGAGGACTCCCGGAGCAAGATGAGGCCGTCGTGGGCGGGGATCGTGACGGTCTGCGTGAGCTCGCCGTTGTTGGTGGCGGGGTCCAGGGTGCCGCAGAGCCGGCGGTAGGGGCGATCAAGGGTACTGGTGCGCGGTTGCGCACTGGCGTTGTGCAGCACGTTGCGGTGCTGGAAGTCGCGCCGGAATAGCCCGTCGGCTTGCTGGCCTCTTCCTTAGGATAACTGCACTGTCAGCTGCTCGATGGCTTGGTCGGGGACGATCGGGTAACCGAGGTATCCCGAGCCGAGACCGCCACCGTCGGGTTCGTCGTAGGCGGCGAGCTGGCCGTAGTCGGGGCCCATCGGCGCCCAGTAGCCGTTCTGCAGCAGCGTCCCGGTGAGGAAGAAGCGGGCTCGGCGCAGGTCCTCCGGTGAACCCGGGGCCGCCCGTTGCGTGCTGATCGTGAGCGCCATTCCGGGGCGGCGGTGATCCCCCTGCGCCGTCTCGCTCACATAGCTGCGCAGGTCGTCCAAGGGGTCCCGGTCGGCCTGCTCGTCGGCGAAGCTCTCCCAGACTCGCCCGTCGAGCTGGCCGTCCCGCAGCGTGCGATCCGCGTTGGCCACCAGAATCGCGGTCGGCATTCGGTCGCGCAGGATCCGCTCGGCGGCGTCGATTCCCCGCTCCCAGGGCCGGTCCAACCCGTAGATCACCGAGCTCGGCTCGTCGGTGCCGTCCGCGTCGATATCCCACCGATCCCGGCTGGCTCCGTAGATCTGATCGCCCCAGACGTCCAGGAAGATCCCGTCCCAGACCCCCGAGGCCCACACCTGTTCCACCACCCAGTCGGCGGCGTACTCGGCGAAGGTCTGCCCGTTCACCCGCGGGGCCTGGTCGGTGAGGTTGGTCATCGTGGTGTCGGCGAATTCGCTCACCGGCGTCCCGTCGCTGGACCGGGCCAGCCACTGCACCGGGAACCGGCTCTCGGTCGAGCTGGTGAACTGCCAGAGCGCGTAGCGGTCGGCCCACTGACCGGGCGAACCGAGGCGGGGCGGTCGATCGACGACATTGACATAGGCGAGGAGCGTGACGTCGGGATTGAGCGTGCGCAGCGTGGTGAAGAAGTCTCCGGGCAGCCGGTTGTCCCACTCGCTGTCCAGGATGACGACGTCGTAGCGGGCCAGCGTCTGCGGGCTCGGCAGCGCCTCGTGGGCCAGGAAG
>JBOHHD010000252.1:0-3363 GCA_050700515.1 Pseudonocardiaceae bacterium | reverse complement strand
GGCGAGGTCGGCCGGTCCCCAGAAGTCCAGCCAGAACGGCTCGTCTCCTGCTCGCCCGTGATCGAGCCAACGGCGGGCCTCGGCGACCGAGGAGACAGCCGCAGCGCGATCGCCATGCAGAGCGTGTCCGATCGCTTCCCGCGCGGCGAGCAGGGACAGCAGAGTGGGGGTTGCCTGATCCTTTGCGGAGGTCCTGGCCGCCTGGGCGAGCGCGACCACCTCCGGGCCGTTGCCCGGCCTCTCGGCCTGCAATGCCATCGACGCCAGCGCGGTCACCCGAGCTCCGGGGGCGTCGGCCAAGTCCGCATGGTGGCAGGTTTCGAGCCACCCCTGCCGCGCCCGCTGCTGCCAACCGGCGTCGTAAGCCGACCACGCCGCGTGCTCCATCGCCGCAGCCGTGACACTGTGCAACTCTTCGCCGACCGAAGGCGAGTAACTACCGCGCGCCAGCGCATCCTGCAACCGCCGCGCCATTCCGGCGGCCAGTTCGTAGACGGGACCACCACCGTGGAGACCATCCAGCTCGAAGAGGCGATTCAGCGCCGTCCAGCACTGCTCGACTTGGGCCATATCGATCCGGCCTGCGGTCGCGACTCCCTGCGGCAGCAACGCAGACACGGCGAGGGCGACGGCCCCACCGAGTACGTCACGTCGATCCACAGGATCTAGAATACGGCGCTGATCCGGCGCGAGCCCGAGGACGGCCGGTGGCACTCTAAGTACCTGCGCCAAGTCGGCCAGCACGTCGATGTCCCGCGCCGAACAGGTCTTCTCGCGCTCGATCCAGGAGATAATGGACACGGTAGACTGTATCTCCTCGACAGCAGTCTGGTCTCGCATTTCGAAACGGGACATGCCCTGCTGTCGGTCAGCCGCACGAGTATCCAGGAATAGTGGACTTGCCCGTCACCGGATACGCGATGCGGGGGCATCGACTGACGGGAAAGCATGATCTCGTAGGGTTCAAGGTCGGGCTTAGTGGCTAGAATCTGCTGCGGATGGTTTGTCGCTTCTCAGATTGTCTAGAGCGGTGGTGATAAGCTTTCGTGCCGTTTGTCCATAGGCTGCTTGTTGGGTGAGTTCGCGGAATGCCTTGGCGTAGAGGATGATTTCTCTTGGCTGGCTGATGCTCAGCTCTGCGGAAATAGTTTCTACATGGACCAAGCGGTCGTCAAACATGATGAATTGGTTGGTGGGTACCCGATATTCTGTGCGGACGGCAATGATGCCGAGGTTGACTCGGGGTAGTGACATGATGGTGAGGAGCCGGTCAAGTTGCCCGATCATTATCTCGGCGTTGCCGACGGTGGTGAGTAAAGCTTGGTGGGCGATGATGAAGTGGAATTGATGATTACCGTGGTAGAGGATTTGCTGCCGTTCCATCCGTGCGGCAACTCCAGCGTCGAGGTCATTGGGAATTTGGTAGAAATCAATGACCCGATGCATGACGGCTGTAGCATATTCAACTGTGTGTAGGATGCCAGGTATCAGTATTGGCTCGTACCAGCGTAAGAGTCGGGTTTGGGCTTCCAGCTCTAGAGATTTTTTTTGGCGGCGTCTGGTCCCGGTGCCAAGCATTCGTCGCCACTCAACGTACATGGCTTCGATGTGACGAACGGTAGCGATCAGATCCGTTACTTGGTCGTTCGCTCCAGTGTGGCGACACCACGTCCGAATGTCGGCTTCGGAAGGTGCTTGCTTACCGTATTCGATTTTGGAAACTTTGGAGCTGTGCCAACCGGCAAGCTCTGCCAGCTGCCTGCCGGTGAACCCTGCATCTTTGCGCATGTCTCGCAGCCGGTGGGCGAGGGCCTCGCGAGCTTGGTGAACCGAACTCGTCACAGCACGCAGCCCTACTGGGAGACATACTCGCTGACAATGTACTGATGGTGGGGAATGGCGGCCTGCCATACCCGGTCCTGTACCGCGCGGCAGTATTCAATAATTGTCGGGTCAGTGGTGGCAGCCCCACCGGCGAACCGACCATCCCGCTCGAACACTGTGAACACCACCCGTTCATCGTCGAAGAGCCAATAGTCGTCGGCAGGTAAACCAACAGTGCTGATGAGATGACGGGGCAGCCAGTGGATATCTTCCCCAGCGGAAATATTATGTTCGGCTACGGTGAGTCCCCACCTGGTGTAGTCACCGTGGGGAACAGTAACAACCCGCGCCCGTCTGATGTGCTTACCTGCGCTAGTAGCTTCCATGACAAGATTGAGCCACGGCTGATGCCACACGAAGTCATCGGTCTGCCCATTTATGAACAAACGGAACGGGCCGCCCTCTTCGGGGGTGTGGTAGCTGTCCTGCACCTCCAGGTGAAACGCCTCGTGATTGAAGGTGCGAAACAGCTCATCGAACGCCTCACCCTGTAGCAGCTCCACCGACCACACTCTCCTCTCCTGCCACGTCTTTGCCTACTTCGACGCAGGTTTCATGTCCTGGAATGTCCATCTGCGACAGCGCTTCGACATCAGTGATGGGGACACCCGACAGGATCAAGCTGTCCCGCCCCGTGTCGTGCAGCACGGCGCCCAAGCGGTAGCCAGGCTCCAGGTAGGTCAGCAGTCGGACGGGAATCTCCACACTGGCGTGTTGTCCCACCACTTTCCAGCCTTGTACCACATAGGTATCCCGGTCGGTAGCGAACAATGTGGGTGATCCTCCACCCTGAGTTGCCTTACCAAGGAACGTTAGCCGCATGATTGCTCCTCTCGTTAGCAACGTGCATGAGTTTGCTCGGAGAGCTTGATCCTGCATCTACCAGCGCTATCAGTCAACGATCTCAGGTACCTGGCGATGTTATCAAGCAAAATCTAGCAAACTCCTGGAGCTTGGGGCTCGTGTAGTCGTACCGTCACCGCCCAGACGGTCGATGGATGAACACCAGAGCAGGCCGTCGCCTGGGTGTGGCGTTGGAAGTGGTCCTGCGTCTGGGTGCAGCCGGCCGTGCCTGTGTCGCTCCTCGTTTCCCCGGAGAGTGCATGGGTCTGGTTGGTGTCCCCCTCATGGGAAGGAAGCCCAGATGAATACCTGCAGAGCACGGGAGATTTATGCCTAGGCATCGACGTGGTGCCCGAGTCCCTCGGGGCGTCACCGGGCGGGGCGGCGAGGGCGCCCGGTGACCAGCACGGTTCTCGTCCAGTCGATGGTTGATTCCCGCACGTTGATCGAGCATCTCATTGACCTTGACACCCTCGCCGTCGCTCGCCAGGTGGGGCGCTACACCGCGCTCTGTGGCGTCGAGGTGCTGGCCGCGAGCCTGACCACCGAGGAACGCGGCTTCTGCCGGGAGTGTCTGCGTCGACAGGTCGATCGATGCACCTGACCGGTACTGAACTTCTCGACTGGATCGCCCTA
>JBOHHD010000251.1:0-3672 GCA_050700515.1 Pseudonocardiaceae bacterium | reverse complement strand
TCGACGACGGCTTCCAGATCGTCCAGAGCCGGCCGATCACCACGCTGTTCCCCATCCCCGAGTCCGGCGACCGGGAGAACCACGTCTACGTCTCCGTCGGTCATCAGCAGATGATGACCGACCCCATGAAGCCCCTCGGGCTGTCCTTCTGGCAGATGACGACCCCCGCGCCCATGGCCGAGGCGGGCGGGCGCCTGTTCGTCGACGTCACCCAAAGGCTGGCCTCACCGGCGAGCCGCGCCGGCCTCCTGGAGGCCCTGGGGAGATCCGATCCGCTGACCGGGGATGCGCTGCAGACCGTCCTCGAGCGCGACGGCTTCATCCGGCCGCTGCCTGACGAGGGTCCCCCCGGGCCACTGTTCGGCGGCGCGCCGGCTCCGATCGAGACCGATCCGGCCATCGTCACCGAGCTGATCGGGCGCAGCCAGGCATCCATCGCCGCCTCGGAACGCGACATCCGGGCGAAGTCCGGAGAGGCGCTGCTCGACTTCATCCAGGCGGACATCCAGGAGCTGAAGCGAATCCTGTTCGATCCGCAGAGCCATCAGGTGTTCATGTCGGCGATGGAGGCCGCGTGGTGGCTCAACGAGCACCTGGAGCCGTGGCTGGGCGAGAAGAACGCGGCTGACACGCTCACGCAGTCCGTTGCCCATAACGTCACATCGGAGATGGGGCTGGCGCTCTTGGACGTCGCGGACGTGATCCGCCCACATCCGGACGTGGTGGCGTTTCTGCACCACGTCGAGGACGAGGGTTTCCTGGACGAGCTGGCCAAGCTCTCGGGCGGGCGGGAAGCACGAGACGCCATCGAGGCCTGGCTCGACAAGTACGGCATGCGCTGCGTCGGAGAGATCGACATCACACGGCCGCGTTGGAGCGAGCGCCCCTCCACGCTCGTGCCTGTGATCCTCGGCAACATCAAGAACTTCGAGCCGGGCGCCGGCGCGCGGCGCTTCGAGCAAGGGCGGCAGGAGGCATGGGCGAAGGAACAGGACGTGCTGGAGCGCTTGCGGGCCCTGCCGGAGGGGGAGCGCAAGGCCGACGAGACGAAGCGGATGATCGACCGGGTGCGGACCTTCATCGGGTACCGGGAGTACCCGAAGTACGGCATGGTCAGCCGCTACTTCGTGTACAAGCAGGCCCTGCTGAAAGAGGCCGAGCGCCTCGTGCAGGCCCACGTGCTTCGTGAGAAGGAAGACATCTTCTACCTGAGGTTCCCAGAGCTCCGCGACGTCGTGCGGACGAACCGCGTGGATGACCAGCTCATCTGCCGACGCAAGGACGCGTTCAGGTCGTATCAAGCGCTCACGCCGCCCTGGGTGCTCACCTCGGACGGCGAAGCCATCACCGGGGCGTACCGACGCGACGACGTGCCGACCGGTGCCCTGGTCGGCCTACCGGTCTCCGCCGGGGTCATCGAAGGGCGGGCCCGCGTCATCCTGGATATGGCGCAGGCCGATCTCGAAGCGGGCGACATCCTGGTCACCGCCTACACCGACCCCAGCTGGACACCCCTGTTCATCGCCATCAAGGGCCTGGTCACGGAGGTGGGAGGCCTCATGACCCATGGCGCAGTGATCGCACGGGAGTACGGCCTGCCGGCCGTCGTCGGTGTGGTAGATGCCACCCGGCTGATCCCCGATGGGCAGCGGATCCGCGTACACGGAACCGACGGGTACGTCGAGATTCTGCCTTGACTGATCATACCGAGAATGCTCATCCGTAGCGTCCGGCCAAAACAATGCTAAGCAGTTGATCTTTCTGGGTCAGCGGTCGAATAAGCCGGGCTCAGCTATCACGGCGGCACACTCAACCGCGATGCACAGCGCAACACCGGGATGATCTCACCGTGTCGCTGGACGATCTCCTGCCTCTCGTCGCGGGCAACGCGAACCACCAATAGCGACAGAAAATTCGAGATCGAATGCGCTCTTCTGCCGCAGACAACGCGCGCCCGGATCTCTGCGGTTCGTCGCTGTAGGTGACAGGTGCAAGATTCGCTGGGCGGCGGGCCGACGCTACCACCCGACCGGCCACTGCCCGGCTTTCGTGCAAGAATCGGCCTTCTTGGCAGCTTTCTAGCCGGATGTGTCACCATGTCCCGAGACGGCTCTGTCACGGACGTCTTGAGACTCGGCACGACACGTCGCTGACCACCGCCCGCAGACTTGGAAGAGGCCCGGAACCAATCACGAAGGTGCTGGCTGTCGTCCCGCACACACCGCCGGTCCACAAATGGTCCACATCGTTGCAACGATGTACGTCACAGCCAAGATCGAGCTACTAAGCACTACAGTGGCACAGCTTCGTCTCCCTGCTCTCAGCCTCCGGCATGGTGCTCGAAGAACATCGCCCGCCTGGTCGGCCACAGCGGCACTGCGGTCACAGAAGCCGTCTACCGCAAACAGATCCGCCCCGTCATCGAGCAGGGCGCAACAGCGATGAACCGGATCTTCCCTGGGCAGGCTGAGCCTGACATCAGAGAGGTAGCACCCAGCTGGGTGCTACCTCTCTGACTTGTTCGGCCTGTCAAGGGTCAGCCACGCTCGATCCGGAGCTGGTGGAAATCAGCTGGTGATAGGCCGTAAACGTGGCGAAGATCACAAACGAAAACCTGATGCGTCAGCGGCGAAAAAGCGCGATCTGACGCCTCAAAATGCCATTTCTGAGCCGTCCATGCAGGTCGCAGGACTGAGCGCGGTATCTGCTTGCGCGCACTTTTCCAGGGACGGAATGTTAATCTGTGATCACGTCACCTGCGGGCAACCAGCCGTGCGGGGGCGTCTGCACCCGGCCTTAGCCGGAGATACGGCTTGACGGTCAACATTTTGATCATCATTCAAAGGAAACCGCCCAGTTCAGAGCCCCAGTCAGCGGGTGATGAGGATCGCCGCGAACGAAACTCCAAGATCCTCACCACCGCCACTGAGCTGGCTATCGCAGCCGTAGAACTCTGGCTGATGTTCCACTGACCGATGGGAAGGGAAGGGCTGGAATATGGGGCCACAACTCCGTGTCTCTCGCCCTGTCTTCTTCCCACATCGACTTCCTCGAATCCTTGTACCGGAACGAAGACCAGCATACCACGCATATCTCATACAACTAGCGTTGCCATCATCTCGCTGTACTTCCTCGTAAGGCTCATAGCCATCGTAACTTCTTCACCGGCAATCCAAAGGTCGCTTCGTCTTTGACCACTTCCTCAGCCTCTCAGCATGTCGACGGGCACCTCGCTGCGATGGCGGCAGTACAGTGATCATGTGACCGAGGGTAGGAGGTCGCCGTCTGGCGGTGCTCCGCGCCTATGGCGCCCCGCGACGGAGGAGCTGCTGATCGCCGCGATTATCCTGCGGTCTTCGCCGACCGGCCCAACCCGGCTCAGCTCGCCGTTCTAGTGGTCGCGGTGGGCGCGACGGTCTCCCTCAACTGGCCGAACTCGGTCAAAAAATCTTCAACTGTCCGAGTTCCGGACACAGCTGAGCGGACTGGCCGATCTCTCAAAAAACCTTCGAATGTCCCGTTCCGGGACACCGTCGCCTGCTCGGGTGGCCAGGCCAGCTCTCAAAAAAACCTCAACCGCGTCACTCTGACGCACTGACCGTTCTCGCTCACTTGACATCTCCCTGGTCAGGACCGCGCGGACCCTGGAGTGATGCCAGCGAGTGCCCCCAC
>JBOHHD010000250.1:0-5515 GCA_050700515.1 Pseudonocardiaceae bacterium | reverse complement strand
GGGCGGTGTCGATCGACGACCGGTTGGCGGCGGCGGTCCAGGTCCCGGACAACGATCCGGTGCGGCTGCTGGACGTCATCGAGCGCGCCGAGCCCGTCGGGGCGTTGGTCGTGATCACCGGTGGCGCGGAGCCCGCAGTGGTCGCCCGGCTGGCCGCGCAGCGCCGCCGATTCTCGCCGGTGGTGGTGTTGGTGATGCTCGACGATCCGCGCCAGGCGCCGCCACTGCGCAGGCGGCCCGGGATGGCGGTGCTCGCCGCGGGCGACGGTCCCGCGGCGGCGGCCACGTGGAACCGCATGGTGGCCGGGGAGGCGGGATGATCCGCACGCGGCTGGTGTTGAGCGGGATGCTCGTCGCCCTGGCCGGGCTGTCGTTCGCCCCGGTGTTCGACCTCACGGTCGGCCAGGGATCGGCCGGCTTTCCGGGACCGCCGGCCCTGCTGTTCGCCGTGCTGGTTCCCGTCGTGGTGGCGATCGCCTGGGGACTGGTGACCGGCTCCGTCACGGGGCAGCCCGGCGCGGCGGCCAGCGCTCTCGGCGTGGTGCTCGTGCTGGCCGCGGTAGCGGTGGTCACCCGCCCCGGTGCGCAGGGGGTCTCCGGACCGCGTCGGCTGCTGAGCAGCGCGCTGCCGGTCGAGGCGGCGGGCCCGGAGTTGGCCGCGGTCTCCGCGCTCACCGGCTTCGCCGCGCTCGTCGCCGTCCGGCTCGCGCTGAGCACCCGCTGGGTCCTCACGCCGCTGCTGCCCGCGCTGGCCTGCCTGGTCGCCGGCCTCTCTCTCGGCGCGGGCACCGGCCCGCTGCCGGGGTGGTATCCGGTGGTGTTCCTCCTGCTGGCCGTCGGCCTGCTGGTCAGTGCGCGGCTGCGGGAGCAGAGCCGAGGGGTGCGCGTGAGCCTGCTGCTCGGCGCGGGGGTGATGACCCTGGTCGCGGTCGTGGCGATGCCGCTGCTGCGCCCGGCGCTGACCGGGGCCGACCGGGATCCCGCCGACATCCGGAACCTGGTCGCTGCGCCGGTGCAGCCGCAGGCGCGGATCAATCCCTTCGCCCAGTACGTCGCGTTGCGGGAGGGCACGTTGCCGCTGGAGATCACCGGCACCGTCTCGGCCCCTGTCGAGCGGCTCCGGATGGTCACGCTCACCGAATTCGACGGCCGGAGCTGGTCGTTGCGCGCCGACTACCGCCGGGCCGGCCGGCAGCTACCCACGCCGGTGCCGCAGCCCGATGTCGAGCTGGAACCCGTGGAGATGGACGTCACGGTGCGCTACTCGCAGACGCTGGGCTGGCTGCCCGGTCCGGGCCGGGCGCAGCAGGTCAGCGTCGCCGGCCTCGGCGTGGACGAGCAGACCGGTGACGTGGTGATCCCCGAGGGCGTGCCCACCCCGACGCGCTACCGCGTGGTCGGCACCGAACCGGTGCCGGCGCCGCGGGCCCTGCGCGCCGACGAGCCCGCGCGGTCCCCGCTGCCGTTCGCCCTTGATCTGCCACCCGACGTGCTGGACTTCGTCGGTGCGGCGACCACGGGCGTTCCCGCCGGCTTTCCGCGTTTCTCCGCGCTCTACAGCCGGATGACCGATGCGCCGTTCGCCGTCGACTCCGCCGCCGACGCGCCCGGCGGGCACGGGTTCTTCGCCATCTCCGCGCTGCTGCGGGACAAGCGCGGCACCAGCGAGCAGTACGCGTCGGCGTTCGCGTTGATGTGCCGGTCGTTGGGCTGGGACGCGCGAGTGGTGCTCGGCTTCCGCCCCTCCTTCGAGGGCACCGAGCTGAGGGTGCGGGGCGAGGATGTGCACGCGTGGGTGGAGGTCCGGTTCGCCCGGCTGGGCTGGGTGACCGTCGATCCCACCCCGGACCGGAGCTCGGACGGGCAGGTGCGCGACGATGCTCCGGCGCCGGCCGGCCGCGCTGATGACCCGGTCGCCGAGGCGATCGATGCCGAGCGGCAGGCCCCACCCGAATCCGCTTCCGGACGCGTGGGCATCCCGTCCCGGAGCGGTGCCGATCGCGCCTCGTCCAGCGCCATCGCGTGGACCATCGGGATAGCCGCCACGGCAGTCCTGATCGGTCTCGGGATGGCGATTCCGCTCGGCAAGCTCGCGCGACGCGCCTGGCGCCGTCGCCGCGGTACGCCCACCACCCGGGCCCTTGCCGCGTGGCGGGAGGCCACCGACCGGCTCGTTGAAGCCGGGTTACCGATCCGCCCGTCGACCACCACCGGAGAGGTGTTGGCGGCCACGCCAGGAGCGGTGCCGGAGCTGGCCGGGCTGGGTGCTCCGGCCGGGCTGGGTGCTTTGGCCGGGCTGGGTGCTTTGGCCGGCTTGGGCGCCCTGGCTGACCGGGCCGCGTTCGCCCCCGAAGAGCTGCCCCCGGACGCCGCGGATGCCGCCTGGCAGCTGAGTGATCGGCTCCACCGTGCTGCCCGTGGAGGGTCCGGCCCGGCTCGGCGTCTCCAGGCGGCCTTCGATCCCCGCCCGCTGTTCCGCCGGCCCGCGCCCCGATCACGGCGATAGCACCCGGACCGGGTACGGAGAGCTCACTGCCCAGAAGGTGATCTCGGCGCTGCGCCCTACCTGCTACGGCTGCTGCTCACGCTGGAGCTGCCGATCTTCCACAGACCGTCCTCGGCGACCAGCCCGAAGCCGGTCCGTTCCTCGATGACGCGGCCGTCTCGGTAGAAGTAGGTGATCGTCGCGGTCGCCCTGGCCGGCGGGTTGGCGGAGATGCCGGAGACCTCGACCCGCTCGATGGGATCCCAGAATGCCTGGTAGCCCGCCCGACCTCCGGCGTGGTCTCGCTGGTAGTCGGCGGTCAGCCGGGTCCAGCCGGCATCCAGGTTCCCGGGCATCAAGGCGTAGTAGTCCGCCACCGCGGCCTGCAGTTGCTCCGGTGTGTCCGGTGGAGCTGCCTCGTTGGCCGGCGGGCTCGGCGTGGTGGTCGGGGTGGGCTCCGAGGTGCTGTCCGTGGTGGGCGAGGGGGGAGGTGCTTGCTGGCTCCGCGGAGCGTCCTGGGTCGTGGTCGGGGGGCTGGTGGCGGGGTTTGCGGCGGTTCTCTGATCGTTGATCAGGGTGGCCCCGAGAAGGACGCCGATGACCACCAGGGAGACCGCAACAGCGATGGCGGCCGAACGCCACCGTGGCGGGCCGGCACGGTCGGCCGGCGCGGCGGCGGGGACGGCGCGGTTGGTCGACGGCGCGGCGGCGGGGACGGCCGGGGCCTCCGTCCGGGTGGAGGGGCCGGTGCTTGCCAGCGTCGCCGGGAGGTGCGGATCGAGCACAGGCGCCGGTATCGGCGGTATCAGCGGCGGCCGGAGGTCGGCGATCGCGGCGAGCTCTTCTTGGGCCTGCTGCATGGTGGGGCGCTGGGACACGTCCCGTTCGAGCATCCGGGACAGCGCCGGGGTGAGCGGACCGGACTGCTCCGGCGGAGTGATCTCGCTGGTGGCGATCCGGTAGAGCAGGGCCAGCGCGTTGTCGTCGAGCCCGAAGGGGGGCGCCCCTTCAACTGCGGTATAGAGCGTGGAACCCAAGGAGAAGACGTCCGCCGGGAAGCCCACACCGTGGCCCTGAGCGATCTCCGGAGCGAGGTAGGCAGGGGTGCCGGCCATGATCCCGGTGGCGGTCAACGTGCCGTCGCCGACGGCGCGGGAGATGCCGAAGTCGGTGATCTTGGCGGTGCCGTCCTCGGCGAGGAGCACATTGCCCGGCTTGATGTCGCGGTGCACGATTCCCGCCGCATGGGCGGCGGTCAACGCCGAGGCGATCTGGCTGCCGATCCTGGCCACCTCCTCGGGGGGCAGCGGTCCCCGGATCGCCAGCACGGTGGACAGGCTCTCAGCAGGCAGATACTCCATGATCAGGCACGGCTTGCCCTCGTGCTCGGCCACGTCATAGACGGTGATCGCATGCGGATGGTGCAACCGTGCGGCGATGCGCCCCTCCCGCATGGCCCGGTGGTTGGCCTCCTCGGCCTCGGTCTCGTCCATGCCGGAGTGCAGCAGGAGTTGCTTGACCGCGACGGTGCGGTGCAGGCGCTCGTCGTGCGCCTGCCAGACCACGCCCATCGCGCCGATGCCCACCCGCGAGACCAGCCGGTATCGTCCGGCGATCAGTTCGCCCTCGTCGGTCACCAGCCATCCTCCCGAGTGCGGACGTGCGCGTCGTTCAGCTTGCTGTTGCTGCCGTCCCGTGACACTCCCATAACTGTATGGGGTCGGCAGGATCAGCACCGGACGGCGGACAGCCGCACCTTACTGGCGACTCAGGCCGACGGGTTAGGCGCGGAGCGCGGAGCCGGTGTGCTGGTGGCGCGGAGGAAGCACTCGCCGATGCGCCGCGGGTGCTCGAGGAGTTCCGGGCCGTCGCCACAACCGGCCTCGCTGTCGGCACCCGTGCCATGCACCGCTCCACCTGGCGCCCGACGTGTTATCACGCTGTCGAGCCCGTCGATCCCGAGCGGCTTTATCGAGGAGACCGAGACGCTACGGCTTGCTCAGAACTCCTTGCCCGACGACTACGTCTCCACTGAATAGCGAGATGCTGAGTGTCTTTGAATCAACGAGCACGGCTCGCGCCAGCGTGGAAGGCGCGCACCAGTTGTAGGGGTTGTTGGTCACCTGGTCGGTGAACTGGATCGGACCGGTGCCGGACTCGTACACTACCTGTCCGGCGCATTGTGGTTGCTGAAAAGTTCCGACCACTTCACCAGCTCGCCCCGGGCCGATCTGATAAATGAACGGATGGGTCTCGGCTGTATTTCCCACGGCTAAAGTGAGGCTTCCGGACCAGGTGCCTTGATATCCTTCGGGAACTCCTCCAGCCGTCACCGTGGTTTCGGTCGTCACCACGGGTCGAGTCGGCACCGGGGGATCAGTCGTCATGGCGTGCTGTGCGGGCTGTGTGGTCGTAGGCGTCATGCTGATATTGCTTGGAGTTGGCGGAAGCGGGGATTCCGGCTTCGATTGCGCGGAAATATAAGCCGCCACGATGGCTCCGACCGCGCTGATGGCAGCGACGACAACCGCCATCTTCGTGGGTGTCTCGGATACGCTGTCCTCCGTCGGCGATGTTGGCCAGGTACGTCGAATAGTGTGTCGCTGCGATTTGCCTGACCGTTACGAATCTCGCCGGCCGTCGTCATCAGCCGTTTCGGGACCATTGCGGTCAGCGGTTGAGCAGGGCTTCTTCCAGGTCCAGGTCGTGTACGGCGCGGGAGAGGACCTCGTCGTCGATGCGGCCTTCGTTCCGTAGCGCCACCAGGGTGTCGCGTTCGGCGGCCAGCATCTCCAGGCGCAGCCGGCGGTGCATGGTGCTGGGCGGTTCGCCGTGTTCGGTCTCGGCGCGCCCGAGCCGCTCCCAGCCGCGGTGGCTGCGATGCTCGGCCGCGGCGCGTAACCGGCTGACCACATCCTCGGGCGCGGTGTCGGCCAGCTCGTCGAGGCGGGTCAGGGCGGCCTGGGTGGCGGTGTGGATCGCGCCCGCCTCGGCCAGCACGTCGTCGTAGGACTCGGTGCCCTGCACCCC
>JBOHHD010000249.1:0-11061 GCA_050700515.1 Pseudonocardiaceae bacterium | reverse complement strand
CCGTTCTTCCTCGTACTCGGCGATGGGACGGCGAAACCGTGGATCGTGGAGCAGCTGCGCACCGCGGCGGACTTCGCCGCAGTTACCTATGTTGTCATGGCGGGAGGGCACCGGACGGAGCTGCTGCGCCTCGACCCGCCGCCGCTGGCTCTGGTGCCAGATCTCAGCGCTGAATGCACGCGCAACGCCGTCATATTCGAGAACAATCTGAACCGGCTCGGCACGTGAGGGGCACGATGGACGACCACCCGCCGCAAGCACCCTTGGCCTACCGCTCACTGCTCGGTCCACTGAGCGATGATCCCGACCTCTGGCAGGAGGTGCAGGGACGTCGAGATCTGTCCGACGGCCGGGACGGCGCGGTCTACGCGATCGGCGACGAGTTGCGTCTGGTCGTCGACGTGGCGCTCGCGACCGGGCGCCCCCTGCTGCTGCGGGGAGAGCCGAGATCGGGAAAGTCCTCGCTGGCCGCCTACATCGCACGCAATCTGGGGTGGCGTTACTACGAGCACGTCGTCACCTCGACGACCACAGCGGAGGATCTGCTGTGGCGCTTCGATGCGGTCCGGCGGTTGTCCGACGCGCAGGCACAGCGTCGGCTGGTGGACGCCGCCTACGTCGAGCCGGGCGTGCTGTGGTGGGTGATCGACCCCGATTCCGCCGCCCTGCGGGGTAGCGCGGTCCCGGTGACCGACCCGGCCGTCGAGCCCTACGCCGAACTCAACGCCCAACGCCGCCAGGGCCATGCCATCGTGTTGATCGACGAGCTGGACAAGGCAGATCCCGACGTACCGAACGGGCTGCTCGTTCCCCTCGGCTCGTGGGCGTTCACGGTCGCCGAGACGGGGATCCGGGTCGATGGCGCGACCTTCGAGCAGCGGTTGGGCCGGAAGGCCGGGATCGGAGCCGGGGGCCGGCTGCTCGTGGTGATCACCACCAACGAGGAACGTCAGCTGCCGCCAGCCCTGCTGCGCCGCTGCGTCGTGCACGCGATCCCGGTACCCGACGTGCCCACCCTGGAGCGCATCGCCACACTGCACGTCCACGGCCCGGCCGGAGGTGAACCGACGGCCGCCGATCAGGTGCTGTTCCACGACGTCGCCATCCGACTGCACAAGGTGCGCGCCGAGCTGGCCGGCCAGGAGCGGTTGCCGAGCACCGCCGAGTACCTCGACGCCGTCCGCGCCTGCCGTGAGCTGCGTGTGACCCCCGACGACCAGGACCGGACCTGGCAGTGGCTCGAACGGGTGACACTGACCAAACCGGCCCGATGAGTCCGCATGCGCGACTTTGACATCTGGCTGGGCGACGCGGCGCGCGCGCTGCGGATCCTTGAGGTGCCCCCTGACCCAGCGGGAGACGCGACGGGGGCAGCAGTGCTCAGCGTGCTGGGGCTGGGGCTGGAAGTTCCGGAAGCCGGTGTGCCCGAGCCGGGGGAGCTGCCGGGCCCCCCTGCTCCAGCACCCGGATATCCCACCGGATCGCCCGTGCAGCCGCCCCCGTCCATCGCCTCCAACCCTGCCCCGCAGCCCCACTTCGTCCGAGAACTGGAACCCGAGCCGGACACCGGACCGTGGCCTAACCCGTGGGCCAGTGTGGCGCCGCTGACCCGGTCCACCGGTCCTCCGCCCCGGTTGACCCTGCCTGCGCTGCTGCCCCTGCCCGCCGCCCGACACATTCTGCCGGCTGCGGTGGCGACCAGCAGATCCGGCTGGTGCCTCGACGCGCCCGCCGCGGTGGCCGCGCTGGCCCGCGGACAGATCCTGCGCACACTGCCCTACCGGCCGATGCGCACACCACGACGCGGTGTCCAGGTGCTGATTGATCAGGGTGTCGGGCTGGAACCGTTCCGCCACGATGTGCGGCAGCTTGTCGCGTTGCTCCGCAGCGTCGTCGGCGCGTCGCTGGTCAAGGTCGTGCCCTTCGTCGATCTGCCCGAGTCGGCGAGTGCCAGCGTGATCGGTAGGGTGCCGTACCGGCCGCCTGATCCAGGCACCCCAGTGCTGGCCGTCACCGACCTCGGCATCAGCGGGCGGGTCCCGGTCGCCGCCTCGGCGGTACACCGCGCCTGGCGCGGTCTGGCGGATCTGCTGCGCGACCGCGACTCACCGCTGATCGCACTCGTCCCCTACCCATCGCAGCGATGGCCGGCGTCCCGGTCTCGGCTGGTGGTCGGGACGGCCGCCGAGACCGACGCCGAGCTGGTCGCCGCTTTCGCCGCCCGCCAGCCCGGGGTCATCGAACTGGCCGAGCTGCTCTCCCCCGCCGTGCAGGTCGAGCCCGCACTGCTGCGCCAGGTCCGGTTGGCGGCAGCGCCCCACCTCGACGTGGGCACCGAGGCCGATCTATGGTCCAGCCCGCTGTTGCGTGCCTCCGGTCGGCACGGTTTCTCCTTCAACCTGCCGATCGCGGCCGTACTGCGTGATCGGCTGTCCCGCCGGTGGCACGATCTCGAGCACCGGTCCGCCGTCGAGCAAGCCCGTGAGGTTATGGCAGCCGTGCACGCCGGCAGCCCGCCTCCGCTGCAGCTGGAGGAGCAGGTCGCGTGGCACGTCGTGACCGGCGACCTGGACCGGTGTGAAGCCGCGCTCGCCCCGGCGGTGGCTGCACTCACCACCGGTCCGGACAGCTGCCTGGAGTTCTGGGCCGGACAAGCCGCCGTCCGCCTGCCCGCCGCCGCCCGTGCCACGACCAGCGGTTGGGTGCTGTCCCAGCTCGGTGGCACCCCGGCGCCACCCCCGGAGGACCTGCTCGGGTTGCCCGTCGAGCACGCGCTACGCGCCCTGCCCACCGACCGCCTCCTGGTCCGCCGTAACCTGGACATGATCGAGCTCGGGACGCTGACCGGCCCCGGTGTCGTCGCCATTCGCGTCCCCCGCACCCGGCCATACCTCCTGGAGTTGTCGTGGTGGGAGGGCTCGACGTCCGTCCTGCTGGGGGTGGCGGAGCGGGCTGAGGTGCGGATCGGGACGGGTCCGGTGTGGCTGCGGACGGTGACTGGCGTGCGTTTCCAACTCGACGTGGTTGCCGCTGTCACGAAAAATCCGGCACCCGCGTGCGTCCATGTCCCCGAAGGGGACCGGACCGGATTCTTCGTCGCTCCAGACCTGATCGTCACTGCCGCCCGCCATGGGCCCAAACCGGACTCGGTCGTCTGGCAAGGTAGGTCGTACCCGGTGACCGTCGCCAGCGAGACCGGCGACATCCAGGTATTGCGCCTCATTCAGCCCATAGCGGATCTTCCGGTTCTTTCGGTCGATCCCACTGTGCCGTTTCCCTGGAGTCGGAGTTCGGAGCGATGGATCGGTGCCCTTGCGACAGCCGAGGGTCGCATCCGATCCATAACTGGCTCGTTCGAGGCTGCGGAACCTCCGTACCGACTCTCGATCCCCGCCGCCGACTTCGCCTACGCCGAGGGTTTCGGTGTCCCGGTTCTGTTCCAGGGTCGACTGGTGGGGATGATTTCCTCCTACTCTTCGGTGACTGTGCACGTAGTCGATGTGCACCAGATCGCGGAAGTGCTCGCGCAGGTTCCATCCCGTTCCCATGCGCTCCAATTACTCGAGTCGGAGTCATGGTCATACACTGTTTCTGACGAAGATCTCACCGGCGGCACCCTGTGGCTTGTCCGGCGTATCGGTACCACCGAGGACACGTACACGCTGGCCGGACGGATCCGATATTTCCTCGGTAAGGCGCAGGAGTCCTTCCCGCCTAATATCGTCAATGAGGTGCTGAGACAGATCGCACCGGTCGGGAACATCGAACTGCTGCTCTCCCGGGTGACGATGCTGACCGACGACGATGTCCACCTGCTCGAACGCCACGTCGCCTACTGTCGGACGTCGGCCGACGACCCGGCAACAAAAGTCACCGCAGCGGACGCTCACCACCTCATCAATCTTCAGCAAGCCATCTCCCTCGAACTGCACACCGGCTTCAGAAATCTCGACACAGATCGTAATGACGTCCATGCCGCAGTAGTGGCGGCGCTCGGGTCGGACGTCTTCGACATCACCGTCCGCAGTTACGCCGAATGGGGAATCCGGGACTGCGGGGATCCCGTCCTGACGCCGCACTGGATCAACACCGCGGCCCACTACGGCCTGTCCAGCAGGTCAACGTTGCCGGGTGTGTTGCGGGTCGCTGCGCGGGCTGCCATCGAGTCGGCGGGTCCGTCGCAGATTCGTTCGGTCCGGGGGTCTGCTTCGGAGCGTTCAGCGCGGGCGCTGGAGCGATTCGGGTTGAAAGTTTCGGACAGCGTCTGGACTGACGACTTCGTGGTGGAGGGCAGCGATGCGGCGTTCCGTGCCGCACTCACCCAGCTGACTCGGATATCCGATGACAATCTGGATACCTACGGCTCTATATCAGCGGTCACTTCGCCCCAGGCTCCTTATTCCTCGGATACGGCCGACTCCGTGCACCTCATGAATGCATTTCTGGCGGCGTTGCTGCCACAGTATTCCCCCATCCGGTCACGATTCGGTCTTGCTCTTGACACCCGCTGGCGGGAGTTTCGGGACAGACTCACCGCTGCGGGGGTCAACGGTTTCGGCCCGGAGTTGGATCTCTTCGGGTTCATCGACGGCTTTCAAAAACTGCTCGCCATCGGGCTCGACGCCGCAGCCCGTCGGATACCCGTGCCCGACTACCGGATGGGGTTCTCGGTGCGACCCGATACCGCCCGATGGCTGGCCAAACACTGTCCTTTCGCCATCGAACAGGAGCCCTCGTCCCGGCCGGAGGTCTCGCTTCGGCTGCCGTTAGCGCGGCTTGCGGCGTTGTTCGCCTGGGCCGCTCCGCGGCTCACCGCGAGCCTGCGGGCTGCCGCAGCCGAGCGGGAGTACCGCGAGCGGCACCCGGCTTACCGCACTATCGTCGTCGCCAGTGGGCATCTGATCGACGCACCCGATCGGAAAGAGCTGAGATTCCCGCCCCACGCCGAGCCCGCCGTGACCGCCCAGATTCGCCAACTTCTGGAGCGCTGGTCGATCGGCTCCCGCGACCTCGTGGTGACCGGTGGCGCGCGGGGCGCGGATCTCATCGCGGCCGAGCAGGCGCTGGCGCGGGGTGCCAACGTGACGCTGCTGCTCGCCTTCCCGCCCGAGGAGTTCATCGAGCGTTCCGTCATCCTTCCGGACTCCGACTGGTCCGCCCGCTTCGAGGCGGTGCGGGAACGGGCCACGACGCTGGTGGCCACCGAGGTGTTCGGTCCGGCAGGAGAGGAAAGCCCCTACGTCCGCACCAATCGGTGGTTACTCGATCACGCTCAGGCGTTGGACGTGCCGATGCGCGCGATCGCGGTGTGGGACGGCCGGACCGGTGACAAGGCAGGCGGGACCGCCGATTTCGTGGCACAGGCCCGCCGCCGGGAGGTTGCGGTCACCGTCGTGAATCCCTCGGGAACGGTGGAGATGTCGTGACGATCGCGCAGACGGTGTGGGACAACCACCGGAAGTGGTCGGGGGTCGCCGGCGCGGCCCGTAGACACCTGGACTGCTGGCGTCTGGCCAACCTGGCGCTGCTGGCGGCAGGGGCGCTGGGCGCAGCCGTGGCCACGCAGAGCTCCTGGCCCTCCGACACCGTCCGTACCGCCTGTGGGGCGCTCGGCGCGGGTGCCCTCGTGCTGGCCGGCGTCGTCCAGCAAGGTTGTCTGGGCAAAGAGCGCGTCCTGCGTTGGACCACCGCCCGCGCCGCCTCAGAAGCGCTCAAGGCCGAAACCTTCAGGTACCTCGCCGGTGTGGAGCCCTACACCGACTCACACGGCGACGCCGAGCTGATCCGGAAGAGCAACGAGATTCAAACCCGCTCGGCCGACTTCATCATCGACTTCGACAAGACGGCGCCGGATGGCAAGTCGCTGCCTGCCGTGCAGGACCTCCCCAGCTACGTCACGATGCGTGCCCAGGATCAGGAGCGCTGGCACAGCCAACGGGTGGAACAACACTCCGACAAGGCCAAGTACCTGCGCGGGGCGGAACTGGCCGCCACCGCGTTGGCATTCGCGTTGGCCACGGCCGCGACTCAGTTCAGCCTGCCGGATGTCTCGGCCTGGGTGGGTTTCGCGACGACGCTCGGCGCCGCGATCGCCGCCCATCTCGCGGCCACCCAGCACGACCGGATCGCGGCGTCATACTGCCGGACCACGGTTCAGCTGCGGGCGTTGCTCTCCGGCTTCACGCCGGACGCCGCGACGCCCGCAGCGGGAGCCCTGTTCGTCCGGGACGTGGAGGGCATCCTGGCGGCTCAGAACGAAGGGTGGGTCAGCCTGCTGAGCAGCTGAGGTGCCTGGGTAGGGGCTGAGCTTCAGAAGGCGTCCTCGGAGATGTCCATCAGGGTGTTGTCGGTTGCCTCGACGATCGCCCGGCGGGCGCTGAGCTCGGGCAGGACGTTGCGGGCGAAGAAGGCGGCCGCCGCGATCTTGCCCTCGTAGAACGCCTGGTCCCGCTCGGTCACCTCGCCGCCGAGGGCACCCAGGGCCACCTCTGCCTGCCGCAGCAGCAACCAGCCGATCAGCACGTCACCGGTGCTCATCAGCAGGCGCACGGTCTGCTGGGCGACCTTGTAGGTGTCGCGCCGGTCCTGCAGCGCCGACCTCAGGAAGCCCATCATCGCCTCGAGCATCCCCTGCAGGTCGGCCAGCGCGGTCTGGAGCAGCGCACGCTCCTCCTTGAGCCTGCCGTTACCCGCACCCGAGTCCAGAAACGCCTGGATCTGGGCGCTCAGATATCCGATCGCCTGACTCTTGTCCCGGACGATCTTGCGGAAGAAGAAGTCTTGCGACTGGATGGCCGTGGTGCCCTCGTAGAGGCTGTCGATCTTGGCATCCCGGATGTACTGCTCGAGGGGATAGTCCTGCAGGAAGCCCGACCCGCCCAGGGTCTGCAACGACAGGGCCAGCATCTCGTACGCCCGCTCGGAGCCGACCCCCTTGACGACGGGCAGCAGCAGATCGTTGATCCGCTCCGCCAGCGCGGCGTCCTCGCCGCCGACGGACACGGCGTCCTGGTGGCTCGCGGTGTAGAGGTACAGCGCCCGCAGGCCCTCGGTGTATGCCTTCTGCAGCATGAGCATCCGGCGGACGTCGGGATGGTGGGTGATCGTCACCCGGGGCGCGCTCTTGTCCAGCATCTGGGTGATGTCGGAGCCCTGCACGCGGGTCTTGGCGTACTCCAGCGCGTTGAGGTAGCCGGTGGACAGCGTGGCGATGGCCTTGGTGCCGACCATCATCCGGGCGTACTCGATCACCTGGAACATCTGCGCGATGCCGTCATGCACGTCGCCGAGCAACCAGCCCACCGCAGGCGTCCCGTGGGCGCCGAAGGTCAGCTCGCAGGTCGTCGAGGCCTTGATGCCCATCTTGTGCTCGACGCCGGTCACGTAGACGCCGTTGCGCTCGCCGAGCTCGCCGGTCTCGGTGTGGAAGTGGAACTTCGGCACGACGAACAACGAAAGACCCTTCGTGCCGGGACCGGCTCCCTCGGGGCGGGCCAGCACCAGGTGGACGATGTTCTCGGCCAGGTCGTGCTCGGCCGAGGTGATGAAGCGCTTGACGCCCTCGATGTGCCAGCTGCCGTCGGACTGCTGGATCGCTGTGGTGCGCCCGGCGCCCACGTCGGACCCGGCGTCGGGCTCAGTGAGCACCATCGTGGCGCTCCACTGCCTGTCGATCATGATCTGCGCCCAGCGTTGCTGAGTGGAGGTGCCGTTGTCGTGCACCACGCGCGCCATGCTGGGGCCCGCCATGTACAGAAACGCCGGCGGGTTGGCACCCAGCAGGAGCTCCCAGGCCGCCCAGCGCAGGGTGGCGGGCGCGCCGTAGCCGCCCAGCTCGGTGGGCAGATCCAGCCGGTACCACTCGCCGTCCATGAGCGCCCGGAAGGACTTCCTGAAGGCGTCGGGGAGCTCGACGGTATGTGTCGCGGGATCGAACACCGGGGGGTTGCGGTCGGACTCGGCGAAGGACTCCGCCAGGGGTCCGCGCGCCAGCCGGTCGATCTCGCTCAGCACATCGTGCGCGGTCTCACGATCCATCTCGGCGAACGGGCCCCGGCCCATCTGCTCCTGCACCCGGAATACCTCGAAGAGGGTGAACTCCAGGTCGCGGAGGTTGCTCTTGTAGTGACCCATGTCCTCAGCTCCCTAGATGTCGTCACTATCCACCAAGTTTTTACTCAGTGGTAACAACCAGCGTATTACCGACGGGTAACTTCTGCAAGCGCTCACCCCTGTGGAGGAGCTCATAGGCGCCTTGCGGACGGTAACGTTGCTCACATTCCCGGGCCGGGGGCCAGGAGGTTCTCACCATGCGTATCGCTGATGTACTCCGTCGCAAGGGCACCCAGGTGCACACCGTGCACCCGTCGGCGTCGGTGGCGGACCTGCTGGGCCTGCTCGCCGCGCGCAACGTCGGAGCTCTGGTGGTGATCGAGGAGCAGACGGTACGCGGCATCGTGTCCGAGCGTGATGTGGTGCGCCGGATGAACGAGCGCGGCCGCGAGCTCCTGACCTGCCCGACGTCGGAGATCATGACAACGGCCGTGGTCAGCTGCACACCCGAGGACTCGGTGGACGACGTGATGCGCGCGATGACCGAGCACCATTTCCGACATCTCCCGGTCGTAGTGGACGGCCGGCTCGGCGGTGTCGTGTCGATCGGCGACATGGTGTACGCCCGGATCGGCGAGCTGGAGCAGGAGCGCGAGCAGCTGACCACTTACATCGCCCACGGCTGAGCCCCCTGCGCGCGTCACACTGCCGCTCACCCACCCGTGCTTCGCTGTTCACCTCCCCTATCCTGGCCGCCGCGATGAGGAGAGGTGCCCGTGACCTCAAGTGATGCTGGAGAGCTTGCGCTGGTCACCGAGCACGCCGTCCCCGTCGACGGGGTCGTCAGCCCGTACCTGCATGCCGGACCGCGCGACGCGCGAGAGGCGGTCGTGTTCGTGCACGGAAATCCCGGTCCGGCCCAGGATTGGCGCCGGCTGGTGGCACGGACCGGCGCGTTCGCCCGCGCGGTCGCCCCCGATATGCCCGGCTTCGGTGCCGCCGACAAGCCCAACCGCTTCGACTACACCGTCGCCGGCTACACCCGCCACCTCGGCGGCATCCTCGACCATCTCGGGATCGACCGGGTCCACCTGGTGCTGCACGACTTCGGTGGCCGGTGGGGACTGACCTGGGCGGCCGGGCACCCCGACCGATTCGCCAGTGTCATCTTGATCAACACCGGTGTGCTGCGCGGCGCCCACTGGCACTACCTGGCCCGCATCTGGCGCACACCGGTGCTCGGCGAGGCCTTCCTGCGGATGGCGACTCTTCCCGCGGTGAAGCTGCTGCTGCGCCACGGCAACCCTCGCCGGCTGCCGCCGGAGGTGACCGAGCGCATCTACCGCGACTACAAGAACCTCGACGTTCAGCGCGCCGTGCTGCGGCTCTACCGCGCCACCGATCTCGGCGACGAGGAACGCCTGCACCAGCGGTTACGGCCGCTGAAGCGCCCCGCCCTGGTCGTGTGGGGCGCGCGTGACCCCTACGTGTCCGTGCGGTACGCCGAGAGCCAGCGTGAGACCTTCCCCGGCGCGGAGGTCGTCATCCTCGACGACAGCGGCCACTGGCCGATGATCGATCATCCGGCCGCCGTCGAGCGGCCCGTGCTCCGGTTCCTCAGCACCGTGACCGCCCACCCGCCCCCGCAGCGCTAGCGTGCGTCGTTGCGGCGACTGCGGATCGCCTCTCAGCTCGCCACGCAACGGCTCGCAGCTGATCGTCCAGCGCCTCAGCGAAGTGCGTGCGCTGCAATTCTTCGTCCATTGCGATGCGGTGTGGACCAGGTTGACCTGAACCTCGATCTCTTCGACAAATGTCTTGACGTCCGGCGGAGAGCCGGCTGCTCGGGCCTGAAGCAGCCTTGACTGCTACGAACAAGTCTTTGGCCGGGTCAGCGTCCGATGGCGTTGCCCAGGGCCGACCAGTCGATCACGGTCCCGGCGAGTTCGCCGATGGCGGCCAGCAGGCCGAGCCGAGTGGCGCGGACTTCGGGGTCCTCGGCCATGACGAGGACATCGTCGAAGAAGGCGTTGACCGGGTCGGTGAGTGCGGTGGCCGCGTCGGCGAACTCGTTGAGGGTGGGATGCTCCGGCAGGACCGCAGCGACCTTGCGCAGCGCATCGTGCAGGGCGACCTCGGTCGGCTCGCTGAGCTTGCTCGGCTGATAGCCGGCCACGGTGCCGGCCGGGACGATGCGGCGCACCCGTTGCAGGGCGGCGACCAGATCGGCGAACTCCGGGTTGCCGGCGCGGCGGATCAGCTCGGCCAGGGCCTCGTCCGCGGCGGCGGGTGCCTCGGCCAGGGGCAGCACCGCAGCGACGAACTGGTGAGGGTGCCCGGCGTCGAGGAGTTGCTGTTCGTAGCGGCGCACGATGAACTCGCGGGCGTCGGCCACGGCAGTGTCGAGCAGGTCGACGCGTTGGTGACCGAACTGCTCGGCGGCCACCGCCAGTCCCTTACCCAGGGTGATGTTTCGGAGCGTGGGGAAGGCCCGCAGGATGGCGACGACGCCCAGGGCGGCACGGCGCAGCCCGAACGGATCGGAACTGCCGGTGGGGGTGGCGCCGACCCCGAACAGGCCCACCAGCAGATCGAGCCGGTCGGCCAGGGCGAGCAAAGCACCCGGGGCGGTCGCGGGCCCCACGCCGCCGGCCGAGCGAGGCAGCTCCATCTCGAACAGCGCCTGGGAGACCGCCTCGGATTCCCCGGCCCGGCGAGCGTATTCGCGGGCCATGACTCCGGCCAGGCTGGTCAATTCGATCACCATCTGCGAGGCGAGGTCGAACTTCGCCAGTTCCGCGGCCCGCACGAGCACGTCCCGGTCGTGGTCGCTCAACGCGACCAGCGGTGCCGGGGTCTCTTCGGAGGTTGTTTCCGGCGTGGGGCCGGGGCTCGCCACGGACAGCGCGATGGCACGCACGATGGCGGCGATGCGGTCGGCGCGGTCGGCCATCGAGCCGAGGCGTTCCTCGAAGGCGAGCCGGCCCAGGCCGGCCTTCAGCTTCTCGG
>JBOHHD010000248.1:0-2372 GCA_050700515.1 Pseudonocardiaceae bacterium | reverse complement strand
GCCGCGAGCGTGGCCTCGCCGGTGTCCGGCCGGGACATCGGCACCCCACACAGCACCGCACCATGCCGAGGATCGACGAGCCCCAGCACCCACCAGCCACCGTCCGTGGCGGGTCCGAGCACCGCGTCCACCCGGCCAGCGGGGCCCGCCCCATGCAAGGCACCCGCGCACTCATCCAGCAACTCGGATCCGGCCTGCGGGGTGTCCATCCCGATCTGCAGCACCGGCAGCCCGGGCAGAGCACGGGCCGCGTCGGCGTACGCGGCAGCCAACCGGACGCTGAATGAGCCGCCACGCTGGGCGAACACCGTCATGGCCGCCAATTCAGCGCGGAGCTCCCCAGCGCGCCGCGCGTCATCCAGCCGTCCCGCCCACGCCACGGCGGGCCTCGCCCGGGAAACCGTCCGGACGGCACGCAGCGTGGTCAGCAGACTGACCGCGGCGATGCCCGCCGCCTGCTCCGGACTCGCCGGTGGGCTCAGCCGCGTCTTCACCTGCCCCGGCACCGGCGCTTTCGCGACGACCAGCAGCACCGTGTCGGTCATCGCCCCGTGCCTTTCATCGCCCGTGCCTTTCATCGCGCCGGAGCCCTCTTCACCCGTCCCCCCCTCACCGGAAGACCGCCGTCATGTCCCGCACGGCGCGCAACGTCCCCCGTATCGAGCCGGATACCTTGGAGCGGCCCGCCGCCCGCGGGCGATAAGTCACCGGCAGTTCGCGGATCACCCACCGCTGGGCACTGGCACGCAACAACGTCTCCAGTGGGTAGCCGCTGCCCCGGTCCCGGACGCCGAGTTCGAGCAGAGCGGCTCGCCGGGCGACACGCACCGGCGCGAGGTCGTGCACCGGGATCCCCCGCCCACGCAGCCAGCCCGCCAGCACCGCGTTCCCCGCCCGGGCATGCCAGGACATCGCCGCGGGGACAGCCGGAACCCGGCGCCCGACGACCAAGTCCGCGGCACGGCCGAGCTCAACCCGGTCCAATTCGGCGACGAACGCGGGCAGTTCACCCGGGTCGACCGACCCATCGGCATCCAGCACGCAGACCACATCGGCATGGGCGCATTCCAGGCCGGTGTGCACGGCCGCCCCGTAGCCCCGGCGGGGCTCGATCACCACCCTCGCCCCGTGCGCCTCGGCGACCTCGGCGGAGCCGTCGACCGAACCGTTGTCCACCACCAGCGCGCGGTAGCCGGAGGGAATGGCCGCGAGCACCCCGGGTAGCGCGCCCGCCTCATCCAGGCAGGGCAGGATCACCTCTACACTGATCACCAATCCAGGAGATCACGCTCCGTGCTCAGTTGGTGGACAATCCGTCCTTACAACTTGATGACGTCCAGCGCATCCGCTGTGCGGTTGCCCGGTGAGGCGGGACGCTCGAATCATGAAGCCACCGACGCAGCGAGAGATCTTCCGCAGCCCGCTGCGCGGAACCTGGCTGACCGCGGTGCTGGGATTGGTGCTCCTGGCCGGGCTGACGCTCGTCGCGCTCACCGGCTTCGCCTCGCATGCGGCGTACGAGCCACGGCTGCCCGGCAACAACACCAACCCGGTCGGCGGACTGCTGGAGAGTTGGCTGGTGGGTTGGCCTACCAGCCCCGCCTGGCTCTACCGCACCACCCAGGGTGTGCACGTGATCCTCGGATTGGCGCTGGTCCCGGTCGTGCTCGCCAAGCTGTGGTCGGTGATGCCCCTGCTGTTCACCTGGCCACCAGTGCGTTCCGTGGCGCACGGGATGGAACGGATCAGTGTGTTCCTGCTGGTCAGCTCCACGATCTTCCAGCTGGTCACCGGAGTGCTGAACATCCAGACCTACTACGTGTTCCCGTTCTCCTTCTACACCGCGCACTACTACGGCGCCTGGGTGTTCATCGCCGCGATGGCCCTGCACGTCGCGTTGAAGGCGGGCACGGTGCGCGCCGCGCTGGGGCCGAGCGGCAAACCCGGGCCAAGAATCGACGATGGCGGCCCCACGCCCAGGCCCACGCCCAGCGAAGAGCAGGAACATCCCGTCTCGCGCCGAGGACTGCTCGGCGCCGTGGCCGGAGCCGCCGCGACGGTGGTCGCGCTCAGCGCGGGTCAGACGCTCGACGGTCCGTTGCGCCGCACCGCGCTGCTGGCTCCGCGTGGGCTGTCCTACGGCGACGGCCCCAATGACTTCGAGATCAACAAGACCGCGGCCGCGGCGGGTATCGACCCCGGCGGTGCCGGACCCGGCTGGCGCCTTGAGCTCACCGGCGCGCGGCCGGTTCTGCTGTCGCGCGCCGAGCTGCTCGCGCTGCCCCAGTACACCTACCGGCTGCCGATGAGCTGCGTCGAGGGCTGGTCAACCGAGCAGAGCTGGACCGGTGTCCGGCTGGCCGACCTGGCCC
>JBOHHD010000247.1:0-13386 GCA_050700515.1 Pseudonocardiaceae bacterium | reverse complement strand
CATCGAGTGATGGCTGATCCGGCTGATCTCACCGAGTTGGTCCGCCGGTTTGAGGTGGGCACCAAGGGGATCACCCCGCTGATGGTCTATCGCTATGCGCTTGGATCTACCCTCGCACCCACCCGACCCCGACTGAGTCGACTACTGAAGGGCCGCGCAGCAACTCCCCAGGTATGAACCCCAGTGTTCCTGAATTAGAAGATTAGGCCGGGTGGTGGCGGGTGTCTGACCAGGCGTCCCACAGGGCGGCGTAGCGACCTCCTGCGGCGACGAGTTCGGCGTGGGTGCCGGTCTCCACCACCCGGCCGCGGTCCAGCACGACGATGCGGTCGGCCTTGGCGGCCTGGGTGAGGCGATGCGCAACGATCAGCCCGGTCCGTCCCTCCAGCGCGCGCGCAGCGGCGGCCTCCAGGATCCGGGCACCCGAACTGCCCGCTTCCGCCGTCGCCTCGTCCAGGATGGCCACCGGCGGATCGGCGAGGACCAACCGGACCAGGGCCAGCTGCTGAGCCTGGGCCACGGTGAGCCGGTGCCCACCTTCACCGACGACGGTGGCCAATCCGTCCGGCAGTGCCTGCGCCCATTCCAGCGCGTCGACCTGCTGGAGGGCGGCACAGAGCTCGTCGTCGGTGGCTGCCGGCCGGGCCAGCCGTAGATCGTCGACGAGCGGCCCGGCGAAAACATGCACCTCTTGGGTGATCAGCGCGACGGTCTGCCGGATGCCGGCCGGGCCGAGCTCGTCCAGCGCGACACCGCCCAGTCTGATCGAGCCGCCGCTGGGGTGATGGATTCCCGCGATCAGCTTGGCCAGCGTGGTCTTTCCCGCACCGCTCGCCCCGACCAGCGCAACCCGCTCGGCCGAGCCGATGTCCACGTCGACACCGTGGAGCACGGGATGTCCGGGCTGGTAGGAGTGGTCGACAGCGGCGATCTTGACGGAGCTGTCCAGCGGCGCCGCCGGGTGCTGTGGCTCGTCACGGACCGGGAGGTCGGCGACGCCGACCAGCCGAGCCAGGCTGGCCGCGGCGGCCTGGGCGTCGTCGACGAGCGTGAGGGCGATGTTGACCGGGTCGAACAGGCCGTGGAAGTAGAGGGCCGCGGCGGTCGCGGTGCCGATCGTGACGTACCCCTCGCGGACCAGCAGGAAGCTGGCCACCAGGACGGCGGACAGACCGACGAACTCGGCAAGGTTCAGCCGGCCGTAAAGTCTGGTCATGAGCCGGATGCCGCGAAGAATGAGAGCGACGGCGGCTTGCGAGCGGCGGGTCACCAGGTTGACGTGCTCATCCGCGATCCGGTAAGCGCGTACGGTCTGCGCCCCGCCGATGGTGTCCAGCAGTTGCTGCTGCTGCGCACCCACCGCAACCCGCTGGGTGGCGTACAGCGGAATCGCATGGCGCACATACCAGCGGGCGGTGTGCAGCTGGATAGGCAAGACCAGCAGTGCCACCAGCAGAAACCGCCAGTCCAGCAGCGCCATCGCGCCCAGGGTCAACACGATGGTCAGGACCGAGCGGCCCAGCTCCGGCATGGCCCGGCGCACTCCTTCCGCGACCACCCTGACGTCACCGGTAACCCGCGAGGTGAGATCACCGGAACCGGCTTTCTCGACCTGCTCCAGGGGCAACATCAGAACGCGTTGCACGAAGCGCTCCCGCAGCCGCGCGAGCATGCCCTCGCCGAGCCGGGCAACCAGCGAGACTCCGACCGCGGACAGCGCCCCCGCCACGATCGCGACCAACACCAGTGCAACGACCGGCGCGGTTATGGTATCGGCAGGCCGGCGCTGCACGACGAGGTCGACGACGTGGCCGAGCAGCGGCGCGGTGAGCAGGCCCACCGCGGTCGCCGTGACCAGGACGGTGAACCCACCGACGGCCAGCTTCCGGTGCGGGCGTAACAGTTCACGGACCACTGCCCAGGTCCGGGCTCCGGTCGCGATGGGCAACAGCTGCCGCTCCGACCTTGGCTCCCGCCCGGGGACCGCCGCTGCGGGGGTTGCCGCGGTCATCTGCTGTCTCCTCGAGCCGCCCGGGGTCCACGCATCAGCTGAGTACTGTCGCGCGGTAGCTCTCGTGCTCGCCAACGAGATCGGCGTGCTTGCCTTCGGCGGTCACGATACTGCCGTCCAGCACCACCACCCGGTCGGTCATCGCCAGCAATGCCGGACTGGTGGTGACCATGATCGTAGTACGCCCTCGCCGGACTTCCCTGACTGCGGCGGCGATCCTGACTTCGGTCACCGTGTCAATGGCCGTGGTCGGGTCGTGTACCACCAGCACCGCTGGGTTGGTGACCAGGGCACGCGCCAACGCGACCCGCTGGCGTTGCCCACCGGATAATGACCGGCCGCGCTCGGCGATCACGGTATGCACACCGTGTGGCAGGCTCTGCGCCACCTCGTCGACCGCAGCGGCCGACAGCGCCCGCTCCACACCGCCATTGTCGGCTGCGCCGATGACCGCCGCCGTGATGTTGTCGATCAGGCTGCCCTCGAACAGATCCGCGTCATGCGCGGCCACCAGGATCGCAGCTCGCACGTCACCGGGGTGCATCTCCGACAATGAGATGCCGTCCAGCTCCACCGAGCCGGCCACCGGGTCCGCGTCCCGGCCAAGGCATTCCAGCAAGGCGGTCACGGCTGCGGCAGGCGCCACCACGCCCACCATTTCCCCGGCCGCGATGTCGAGGTCAATCTTGTGCAGCGGACCGTACGAAACACCGCGTAATCGGATCCGGCCCTGCACGGAAGCCGGTAGCCGACCGTTGCCCGACACCACCGCAGCGGGTGCGGCCAGCACCGAGGCGACCCGGGTCGCGGAGGCGCGAGCCTGAGCGAACTCGCCGTTGACCCAGGCAATAGTGGTGAGGGGAGTCAGCAGGAACTGGGCCAGGCCGACAGCGGCGACCAACCCACCGATGCTGATGTCCCCCTGTGCCGCGAGCCGACCGCCGACCAGCGCGACAACGGCGATGAAGATCCCGGTCAACGCCAAGAGGGTGCCGTTGTGCCACGCTTGTGCGCGGGCTGCCCGCAGGGTGGCCACCAGCGAATCCTGGCTGGTACGGCGATAGCGGGACACCGCCGCGGCTTCCGCGCCAATACCCTTCAACACCCGCAACCCACGGACCAGATCGGCGGCTGTACCCGAGGTATGGCCGGCGCGTTCCTGCTCGATTTCGGTCCGCCGCTCCAGCGGTTTGCCCAACAAGTGGGCTAACCACAACAACGGCGGAGTTCCCAGCAACACGAGCAGGCCGAGGGGGACCGATACGGTCAGCAAGGCCACCGCGCTGACCAACAACGCGGTGAGTGCTGCGGTCGCCATCGGTAATGCCATGTTGATGGTACCGACCCGCTTGGCATCCTCCGTGGCGATGTTCACCAGAGCACCGGACAACCGCCCGCTCTCCGCTCCACCGCGGTGATCAAGGACACGTTCCGTCAACTGGATCCGGACCTGGTGTGCTGCCTGCTCGGCGGCTCGCTCCGCGGTACGCGCGGCGAAACGGAAACTGAGGGACAGCATGATGAACACCACTGCCAACACGAGCAGCCACGAAATCAGTTCACCACCATCGCCGGTGGCGACGGCACGATCGATGATCACACCGATGAGGACCGGGACCATGGCCTCGCCCGCCTGGTGACTGGCCCCCAGCAGCGAGCTGCCGGCAACGGTTCGCCACTGGCTCACGACTGCCCTCTTCAGGACCTGGCTGCCCGACAACGCACTGGCATACACCCACATCACCTCCGGTCTGCGGCAGTGTACGGTGCGGACCTGTTCGGCCCCCGCTACTCGTACAGTGCGCCACTGACCACGTAGTCCGGTGACAACGGAATCGAGCTACTCCTTCCGGCAAGGATCGACTCCAGAATCTCCGCACTGCGGATGGCACTGTTGGACAGCAGCGAAGAGGTAATCCCGTGAGTATGCTCCGTACCGCCCTGCAGGTAGAGTCCGCAAATCTGCGTAGGGCTCATCATCACCCGATAATCCCGCTCTACTCGCAGGCGGCCCTGCTCGTCGCGACAGCAGAAAGCACCTAATTCCCCCAACAGTGGCAGCGGATCGACCGGCCGGTAACCGGTAGCATAGACCAACACGTCGGAGTTCAGCACCGCTTTCTCGCCGGTGAACAGCGACTCGATGGTGGTGCGCACCCCGGTCTCGGTCTCAACCACCTCGCACAGGCGGGAAACGTTGAAGATCCGGAGCCGTTCGACGCCGAGGACTCTTTCTTGATAGATGCGCCGGTACAGGTCATCGATAAGATCGAGGTCGACGACCGAGTAATTGGTGTTCGCATGATACGTCATGATCATCTGCTTCACCTCGTCCGGCGCGAGGAAGAACTGACTGACCGCGGCAGGATCGAACACTTGGTTCACAAATGGGCTGTCGTCGGAGGGACTGTAGCCGAAACGGGAAAACACAGCGCACACCTCGGCCTGCGGGAAGCGCCGATGCAGGAAGGCGGTGACCTCAGCCGCACTCTGGCCGGCGCCCACCACGGTGAGCCGGTTGACGGTCCCGTCATCGAAATTCTCGATTTTCTGCAGCAGATCGCGGTTGTGCCAAATCCGCCCTTTTGCCACGATGCCGGGCGGCAGGTTCGGCTCGAGTCCCATGCTCAGGACCACGTTGCGCGCTCGGTACACCACGAGATCGTCGGAGCCGGGGCCGGTGCGAGCCGCCACGTCGAAGCAGACCACGGTGCCGTCGCGCATCACCGGTTCGACGGCGACGACTTGGTGATCATAGGCAACGAGATCGTCGAGCTTGGCCGCGACCCATTCGAAGTAGTCATGGAACTCGATGCGTAATGGAAACAAATCCTTACGATTGATGAAATCAACCAATCTGCCCTTGTGGTGCAAGTAGCACAGAAAGCTGAACTCACTGGACGGATTCCGCAACGTCACCAGGTCTTTCAGAAAAGACACCTGCATGGTGGCGTCGTCGATCAGCATCCCGCGATGCCACCCGAAATGGGGTTGCCGTTCCAGGAAGAGTGCACTGACCGCATCTTGCATGGCAGCACGGTTGTGTTCGGTGACGGCGATAGCCAGCGCAAGATTGGACGGCCCGAAACCGACTCCCACGATATCGTAGATCGGGACCTGGTCCTCGGGAAGTACCTGGTCCTCGGGAAGTTTCTGTGGCATACCTGTCCCATCGTGGCTTTTCGGATGGTCAAGCGCCGGTTGAGCTGTCGCGAACTCACCTTCACCACCGCTCCACCGATCAGGTCAGCTTGCTAGGTTACCCTAGCCTAACCAAGTGGTCCAGGGGTGAGGGATCGGACCGGACGAGACCCCCGGTGAGGCCGGAGAGCATTCCCGAGTTCACTCGGTGACGTTGCAAAGTTAGGTAACCCTTGGTTTACTTCTGGCGATCGTGGCCGTCGAGTCCGAAGGAGGCCCATGAGGGTTGTCACGCTGGGGTACCAGACGTGGGGCCATCGCACCCTGGGAGCCTTGCTGAACTCCGATCACGAGGTGGTGCTGGCCATCACCCATCCCCCAAGCGAGCATGCCTACGAGAGGATCTGGTCGGACTCGGTGGCCGACCTGGCCGAGCGGCACGGGGTGGCGGTGCTGGTCTGTAACCGTCCCGACGACGAGTTCATGTCGCGGCTCAAAGAGACCGATCCGGACATCATCGTGGCGAACAACTGGCGCACCTGGATCCCGCCGGAGATCTTCACCTTCCCCCGTTACGGGGCACTCAACGTGCACGACTCGCTGCTACCCGCCTACGCCGGGTTCTCTCCACTGATCTGGGCACTGATCAACGGGGAAAGCGAGGTCGGCGTCACCGCACACCTCATGAATGCCGAGTTGGATGCCGGTGACATCGTGCTCCAGCGATCCGTGCCGGTCGGACCGACCGACACGACCACCGATCTGTTCCACAAGACCATCGATCTAATCGGTCCCATCACTGTCGATGCGCTGGCGCTGATCGCCTCTGGGCGCACCGACTGGACCAAGCAGGACCGATCTCAAGCCAGCTTCTTCCACAAAAGGTCCATCGAAGACAGCCGCATCGACTGGACATGGCCGGCTGCGGACATCGACCGACTGATCCGGGCCCAGTCCGACCCCTACCCCAACGCTTTCACTTTTCACCGGGGAGAACGCATTCGCCTCCTGCAAGCCTCGGTCTCCCAAGCCCGATATGGGGGCACACCCGGCCGGATCTTTATTCGGGAGGGCAACAGCGTGGTCATCGTCGCCGGCGCCGATGCCCGCCGCGGGCACAATCACGGCCTGGCTATTAAACGGATACGCACCGACAACGGCACTGAACACCCCGCTACCGAATACTTCACCACCATGGGCGGCTACCTTACCCACCATCCCTGACCCCACCATTCACTGGCACTGAAGATGATCTTCGCGCTGTCGGATCGATCCCAGGAGCAACGCCTGTCCCACCGAGGTGCGGCCCAGCGCCAGGGGCGCAACACTCGCGAGTGGGATACCGACTATCTGGGAGGGTCACACCGCGATGAGTTCTGCCGACCGTGAGCATGCTGTTGTCGATGCCGTCCCCACGGAGCTGTTCATCAATGGCCGGTGGCAGCCTGCTGGCGACGGAGGAACCTTCGACGTCGAGGATCCGTCCACCGGCAAGGTGCTGTGCGCCGTCGCCGACGCCACGCCGGACGACGGGATGGCCGCGCTGGGGGCCGCAGTAACCGCCCAAGCCGAGTGGGCGCGGTACCCACCCCGGGAACGGGGCGAGATCCTGCGCCGGGCTTACGAGCTGATGACCGCCCGCCAGGACGATCTCGCGCTGCTGATGACGTTGGAGATGGGAAAGCCGCTGGCCGAGTCCCGAGCCGAGATCGCCTACGGGGCGGAGTTCTTCCGCTGGTTCGCCGAGGAGGCGGTGCGGATCGACGGCGGGTTCGCCACCGCGCCGAACGGTTCCGGCCGCTTCCTCGTGCTGCGCCAGCCCGTCGGGCCCGCATTGCTGATCACCCCGTGGAACTTCCCGACCGCGATGGGCACCCGCAAGATCGGTCCAGCGGTGGCGGCGGGTTGCACGATGGTACTCAAGCCGGCTCGCTTGACCCCGCTGTCGATGCTTGCGCTGGCCGACATCCTACGGGAATGCGGCCTGCCCGACGGCGTGCTCAACGTGGTGCCGGCCGCTGGTGCAGGACGGGTGCTGGCGCCGCTGATCCGCGACGGCCGGGTGCGCAAGCTGTCCTTCACCGGCTCCACGGAGGTGGGCCGGATCCTGTTGGAGCAGTGCGCCGAGCAGATCGTGCGAACCTCGATGGAGCTGGGTGGCAACGCGCCGTTCGTGGTCTTCCCCGACGCTGATCTCGACGCCGCGATCGAGGGCGCCATGATCGCGAAGATGCGCAACATGGGCGAAGCCTGCACTGCGGCCAACCGCTTCTACGTGCATGCCGAGGTGGTCGACGAATTCGCCCGCCGGCTGGCCGAGCGAATGGGTTCACTGCGCATCGGGCGCGGTACCGAGGACGGCGTGACGGTCGGTCCCCTGATCGAGGCCAAAGCGCGGAACAACGTGCAGCACCTGGTCACCGACGCGGTCTCCCGGGGCGCTCGAGTGCTGGTCGGCGGCGAGCCGGTGGACGGCCCCGGCTACTTCTACCGCCCTACTGTGCTCGTTGATGTCCCTGCTGATGCCGAGCTGGCCCATACCGAGATCTTCGGACCGGTCGCGCCGATCACGTCGTTCACCGCAGAGCAGGAGGTGCTCACGAAGTGCAACGACACCCCATTCGGCCTGGTCAGTTATGTCTACACCGGCGACCTTAACCGGGCGCTGCGGGTCTGCGAGGGGCTGGAGGCCGGCATGGTCGGGCTCAATCAAGGACTGGTTTCCAATCCGGCCGCACCGTTCGGGGGCATCAAGCACTCCGGACTGGGCCGCGAAGGCGGCACGGTGGGCATCGAGGAGTTCCTTGAGATCAAGTACATTGCCGTCGCCACCAGTTGACCGGACGGACTAGACGCTCCCTGCGGCGTCATGTCCGGCGGGCATATCTGGGGACGCGTAGGGGTGCGGCGACGACCTCGTCACACTGTTCACCGACAATCCTTATATTCAGTACTCCCGCAGACCGCCATTACCCCATATGGCGGGCAGCATCTGCGGGTACGTCACCGACACCGGCTGACAGGACAGGGAGCACACGTGAGCACGCCCGCCGACCTTACCGCCACCGAACTCATGGCCGCCTACCGCGCGGGCGAAGTGTCGCCGGTGGAGGCCACCCAGGACGTTCTGGACCGCATCGAGCAACTCGACGACAAGGTGCGGGCGTTCTGCCTGGTGGACGCGGACCGCGCGCTCACTGCCGCCAAGGCCTCCGAGCAGCGCTGGCAGCAAGCCCGGCCGCAGGGCCTGGTCGACGGTGTACCCACCACGATCAAGGATATTTTCCTGACCGCAGGATGGCCCACCTTGCGTGGGTCGAAGGTGGTCGACGCGAACCAGGAGTGGCCGGTCGACGGACCACCGGTGGCCCGGCTGCGCGAGCACGGCGCCGTGCTGGTGGGCAAGACGACCACCTCCGAGCTGGCCTGGAAATGCGTCACCGACAGTCCGCTGTGCGGCGTCACGGTCAATCCGTGGGATACCAGCCGGACTCCCGGCGGCTCCAGCGGCGGCAGCGCCGCCGCGGTCTCGCTGGGAATGGGGCCGCTGTCCATGGGTAGCGATGGAGGTGGCGCGGCGCGTATACCGGCTTCCTTCACCGGGACGACGACGATGAAGCCGACCTACGGCCGGGTGCCGCACTGGCCGGCCGGCCCGTGCGGCACCTTGGTCCACGCCGGGCCGATGGCCCGCACCGCGGCCGACGTCGCCTTGCTGCTCGACGTGGTGTCCGGTCCGGACTCCCGTGACTGGTCCGCGCTGCCCCCGATCGCCGGCTCCTACTCCGGCGCCCTGGGCAATGGCGTGTTGGGGCTGCGTATCGCGCTGAGCCCGACACTGGGATACGTCGACGTCGATCCGGACGTGGCCGATGCGGTGGAGGCCGCCGCTCAGGTGTTCTGTGACCTGGGCGCGAACGTCGAGATCGCCGATCCCGGCTTCACCGACTGCGTCGAGGAATTTCATGTGCTCTGGTTCACCGGAGTGGCCAAGATCGTGGAACGCCTCACCCCCGACGAACGCCAGCTGCTGGAACCCGCTCTCCAGGAAGTGGTGGCGCTGGGCGAGCGCTGTTCGGCGCTGGACTACCTCGCTGCCACGGCTACCAGGATGACGTTGGGCACCCAGATGGGTGCCTTCCATGAGCGCTACGACCTGCTGCTCACCCCGACTGTCCCGATCACCGCGTTCATCGCGGGTGAGGAGGTGCCGATCGGTTGGCACTCGCCTCGGTGGACCAGTTGGACCCCCTTCACCTACCCGTTCAACATGACCCAGCAGCCCGCCGCCAGTGTGCCCTGCGGCTGGAGCGTCACCGGGTTGCCGATCGGACTGCAGGTGATCGGACCTCGGCACGCCGACGCCCGGGTACTCGCCGCCTGCGCGGCCTACGAGCGGGTGGTGTCCTGGAATGCCGAACGCCCTCCGTTGCTGCCTCGTTGACGAATTGATGAGGTAATGCCCGCCCTTCCCAGAATCACAGTGGGTAATCTCTCGCCGCTCTCTGGCTACAGCAGTACTTCTGCGGATACTCTAACGGGTGATTTCCTACCCACGATCAGAGGACACCCGCGATGAGTTCCACCACGGTCGCCATGCATATGAGCGACGGCATCGTCAACGCTCCTGTCTCAGCGGCGTTCGGTGTTGTCGCGGCCGCCGGTCTCGGCTATAGCCTGTTCCGCGCCCGCGCAGAGATGCAGGCGGACGATGACCGCACCGCCCCCATGGCGGGTTTGGTGGCCGCCTTCATCTTCGCCGTCCAAATGATCAACTTTCCGGTGCTGCCCGGTGTCAGTGGGCACCTCCTGGGCGGAGCGCTGGCCGCCATCCTGGTGGGCCCCTGGCTCGGTGCCCTCTGCGTCGGCATCGTGCTCGTCGTGCAGGCGCTGCTGTTCGCCGACGGTGGTCTCACCGCACTGGGCACCAACATCACGAACATGGCGTTGATCGGCACGGCGACCGGTTTCGTGGTCGCTCTGGCCCTGCGCAGGCTGGCGCTGCGCAGCCGAGGCGGCCTGCTCGCCGTCGCCTTCATCTCCGCTTGGGTGAACATGGTGGTCGCCTCCCTCGGATTCGTCATGGAATACGCGATCGGCGGGGCCGGTGGTTCCTCCCTGAGCACCGTGGCGGTGAGCGTCATCGGAGTGCACTGCTTGATCGGCATCGGCGAGGGCATCATCACCGCCCTCACGGTCGGTGCGGTCGCCTCGGCCCGCCCGGACCTGGTGTACCTGTTGCGGCAATCGTCGGCAAGGATCGCGGTTCCCGCTACTGTCGAGGGGAAGGCGTCATGACCACCCCGCACACCCGGCCCACTCCGCATGGCCGCGCCGGGTTCTTCATCGGTTTCGGCGTCATCGCCCTCCTGATCGCCGGCCTGCTGTCCTACCTGGCCTCCAGTAATCCCGACGGCCTCGACAGTGCCACCCTTATTGGCTGTGAGATCACCGAGGTGGAGGGTGCCGAGCAGCTCTCCGGCACGTGCATCGCCCAGAACGCCCGCGATCACGACCTGGCGGGCAGCCCACTGGCCGATTACACAGTGGGCGGAGCCGACCGGCTGACCGGCGTCGCCGGGATCATCGGGGTGTTGGTGACCCTGGTCCTCGCCGGTGGCCTGTTCTGGTTGGTACGTCCTCGCCAGGGGCGATCCACCGGCAAGGACTGACCCCGCAATGGGAGTTGGTCACGCGCATCCCCTGTTCTTGGCGGGCCACTCGCCGGTGCACCGGCTGGCACCCGAGGTCAAGGTGCTCTCGGCGTTTCTGTTCGTGTGCTGTGTGGTCGCCACGCCGCGGGAGGTGTTCTGGGCGTTCGGCGGCTATCTCCTGGTGCTGGTCGCGGTGTGGGTGGTAGCGGCGATCCCCCCGGGTTGGATCGCGCGCCGAGCTCTGATCGAGGCACCGTTCCTCGTGCTCGCCGTCCTGCTGCCGTTTGCCGAGGGTGGGCAGCGAGTGCAGGTCATAGGGGTGTCACTGTCGGTCACCGGCCTGCTGGCCGGCTGGAACATCGTGGTCAAGGGCACGCTGGGCGTGCTCACCTCACTGACCCTCGCGGCCACGACCGCACCGCGGGACCTCCTGCTCGGACTGCAACACCTGCGGGTGCCGGGCACCATCACCACGATCGCCACCTTGATGCTGCGCTACCTCGAAGTGATCATCGGTGAAGCTCGGCGGATGCGGATAGCCCGGATCTCGCGGGGACACGATCCGCGGTTGCTCTGGCAGGCCGGGGCCACGGCGCGCGGCGTGGGCAGCCTGTTCCTGCGCTCCTACGAGCGTGGGGAACGGGTGCACCTGGCGATGCTGGCGCGTGGCTGGAGTGGGGAAATGCCGATTCTGCACGAGCAGCGCGCCGGTCGCCGCGACTGGCTGGTCGGCCTAGGGCCCGTGGCGGTGGCGGTACTGCTCGTCGCCGGGGCGTGGTGGGGGTGGTGACCATCGGTGTGCCACCTCCGTCCCTGCGGGTGAGCGGGCTGAGCTTCGCCTACCCCGACGGCTGCCGCGCACTGGACGGCATCGACCTCACCGTGCAAGCCGGCGAACGGGTCGCGCTGCTGGGTCCCAACGGCGCCGGTAAGACCACCCTCGTCCTGCACCTCAATGGAGTGCTCCGATCGACTACCGGCTTGGTGGAGGTGGGCGGGCTGGCGGTGGTCAGCGAGCATCTGCGGGAGATCCGCCGCCGCGTGGGGATCGTGTTCCAGGATCCTGATGACCAGCTGTTCATGCCCACCGTCGCGGAGGACGTGGCGTTCGGCCCGGCCAACTTCGGGGTGCGGGGTGCCGAACTGGAGAGCCGGGTGCATGACGCCTTGGCCGCCGTGGGCATGGGCGAACACGCCGCACGCTCTCCGTTGCATCTGTCCGGTGGCCAGCGTCGACGCGCCGCGCTGGCCACCGTGCTGTCCTGCGATCCGGAGATCCTGGTGCTCGACGAACCATCATCCAACCTCGACCCGGTGGCCCGGCGCGAACTCGCCGACGTGCTGCTGGGGCTGAACCGCACGATGCTGATGGTGACCCACGACCTGCCCTACGCCTTGCAGCTGTGCCCGCGTAGCGTCGTGATCGACCAAGGCCGGGTGGTCGCCGACGCCCCGACCCGCACGCTACTCGCGGACAGTGCCCTGCTGGCCCGACACCGGCTGGAGTTGCCGTTCGGTTTCAGCGTGGTTGCCTGAGGAGTCAGCCGCCCTGTGACGGCCCTTCCTGGGCATCGGGACGGCTCGTCGGCGGGGTGGGGGGGCCACTGGGCGCTCGCTCGGCAGGGGTGGAATCCAGTGCTGGACCCAACCCTGCAGCCGGGCCGGGCACCGCCTTGTGGGCGACCTCCTCGGCGGCGCGCAATGCGGCGGCCACGGCGGGGTCGGTGGGCGTGTCGAACCAGCTGGCGATGGCCTCGTCATCGTCCTCGGGTCGGCTGCTGGGCACGTACTCCCGGCTCGGTTCATACCGGAACACCCCGTCATCTCCGGGTGCGCCGAGCATCTTGGTGAAGCCCTCCAACGCCTTGCCGAAGTCGCTGGGGACGATCCAGACCTTATTCGCGTCGCCTTGTGCCATCTGCGGCAGCGTCTGCAGGTACTGGTATGCCAGGAGTTCCGGAGTGGGCCGACCCGCCTTGATCGCGCCGAATACCTTCTCGATCGCCTTGGCCTGGCCCTGCGACTGAAGATAGCGCGCGGCGCGCTCACCTTCCCCGCGCAGGATGCGGGCCTGTCGGTCGGCCTCGGCGCTGAGGATCGCGGCCTGCTTGGCACCCTGTGCGGTGAGGATCTGTGCCTGTTTCTGGCCCTCCGCAGTCTTGATCGCCGATTCGCGCTGGCCCTCGGCGTTGAGAATGGTGGCGCGCTTCTCCCGATCGGCACGCATCTGCTTCTCCATCGCCTCCTGAATGGACGGCGGTGGGTCGATCGCCTTGAGCTCGACCCGGCCGACCCGAATACCCCACCGCCCGGTCGCCTCGTCGAGCACTCCGGACAGCTGGCCATTGATGAAGTCCCGGGAGGTCAGGGTGTCCTCCAGACTCATCCCGCCCACGACGTTGCGCAGCGTGGTAGTGGTCAGCTGCTCGACCGCGGCGATGTAGTTGGAGATCTCATACACCGCGTCCTTCGGATTGGTCACCTGGAAGTAGACGACGGTGTCGATGGAAACCGTCAGATTGTCCTTGGTGATCACTGGTTGCGGGGGGAAGGAGACCACCTGCTCGCGAAGGTCTATCC
>JBOHHD010000246.1:0-2309 GCA_050700515.1 Pseudonocardiaceae bacterium | reverse complement strand
CTGTCATGTCGCGGGAGCCGTTGGCCCGCACGTAGTCAGGGATCTGCAGCAGCCCATCCACGATGGTGGGAGTGAAGCTGCGGACCAGTTCGGATGCCTGCTCAATCTTGCCGACGCGCTGCTGCATGTACCGTGCCCCGTGGGAGAGCACGGCCCGGGCGCGGACAGTGCCTGCGGTGAGGTCGGTAGCCAGCTCCAGCAGCCGGTTCTGCGCTTCAGGTGGAGCACCGTAGACCCGGCACAGGGTGCGGACTTCCTCAGTGGTGGGCACCTGTCGGGCGGTCTCGAAGCGGGAGATCTTGGGTTGGGAGTACCCCGCGCGCCGCGCGGCCTCCATGCCCGACAGATCAGCGTCTGACCGCAGCCGGCGCAGGGTGGTGGCCAGCTCGTCAGGGCGGCGCGTGGGGCGGCTCAAGCGATCCTCTCGGGTTCAGGCCACGTGATGATGTGCCCGATGGTATTGCGGGTGCGCTGTCCACCACGAGGTGAAGTCTTCGGCCCTGGTCCAGGCAATCTCACGGGCCGCCCGGTAGGACGGGACAGTATCGGCGGGCATCAGCTCGCCGCCCACAAAGGTCGCGTCGGCGGCGTAATGCATGCGCACCACCCGCTCCCCGTCGATCAACCAGAAGTCGTGATCGATCTCGATGAGATGACGGGCCTGGGGAGTATCAGCGAGGTCCAGGAGGCGTACACCTTCGCCAGCGCTGGTGGTAGCGGCGTATCCCCACTCACACGCGTAACGCAAGTAGTCCTCCAGCCCGTGGGTGGTATCGATGAGATGCACCCGGTGTCGCCAGATCCCGGCGGTGCGCTCGGCCCGGAGGTGCTCCTCCCAGGCCAGCTTCTCCGCGTTGTACGGCTGATCTCCCCCGCTCAGGTACACAGACATGTCAGAACCGTCGATCGGGACCTCGTATCGGTCCAGGGTTTCCAAGCGGAACAGGGAGCGGCGGGCCGAACTCATGATCTCGCCGAACTCGGTGTCGGTCAGCATGGCTGGAGCTCCCTCCGCAGTGTCGGCAGCAGGTGGGCGGCGACTCGGACAACGGTTTCACCCGCAGGCAGGTTCAGCTCCGTGAGCAGCTCGACGTCGTTCACCTCGTGGCCCAGCACGAGCAGGTCGCTTGCGTGGGGATCGGGCTGCAGTTCCGGCAGCAAGTGGGTGGGGACTCGGACAACGGTGTGTCCGACGGGCAGGTTCAACCCAGCAACGACATGTGGGGCGGTGACGGTGTAGCCCTGGATCAGGAACTCGTCGCTGCCGGGCAGGTAG
Organism: Pseudonocardiaceae bacterium; assembly: GCA_050700515.1. Classification (GTDB taxonomy): domain Bacteria; phylum Actinomycetota; class Actinomycetes; order Mycobacteriales; family Pseudonocardiaceae. Next base: position 1,033 of record JBOHHD010000246.1, on the reverse strand, counting down.
TGCAGTGTCGGGCAAGTGTTGCCGTGGTTGCAAGTGCTTCGTAGCTGGACAAGTCGGGCCATGGGAGTTCCTTCCATGGGTAGTCGGCTTCCGAGGGTGGCCTGTCGCCGGAGTTTAGTCAAGCCCAGCTGTGACTAGACCATTCGAGCGATCTTCGCTAGAGTGGAGTGCACTAGTCAACTCGGACTGTGAATCGTTGCGGCCCTCACAACCTTCTGCTGACTTGCCACGCGGGGGCCAGGCAGTATCCGCGGAGATGAGGGAGATGAGAGAAAGCAGTGAAGCAGCCACGAGAGCAGGAGGGGCCGCACCACCTGCCCCACAGCGAGCAGGAACGGTGCGCCGTGGAGGGGCGTCGCATCGACGGCAGCGGTCCCTGCACCGTGATCGCCATCCGGGACCGCACACAGCACGGCTGGGTGCTGTACCCCCACGGAAACACCGGTTTCGGGGTGCTCTTCGCCTACGACGCCGCCCACACCCTCGCCCACCGCATCGGCCAGCCCGTCATGACCTCCCAGCACCAGCTGGGTACAGGAAGCCCGCCATGACGGCCGATAACCCCGACCTCGTGATCGCCAAGCGGCTGCTCGACCACGCCAAGCTGCACGGCTTCGAGTTCCAGCGCATCGCCACCGGCCCCGACGGGGCACTGCTGGGCACCCGCCGAACCGGCGAATGGATCGACATCATCCACCTCAACGGCTTCAGCCGGGACTGCTACGCGCTACGCAAACGCACCACATCACTGATCGTCTCAGGCAACGCGCTGGTAGAACGCCGCACCACCGGCGACGCCCTCAACGTCCTCAACGCGGTACTGACCTGGGAGACAGCGTGAACCACCACACGCCGGCCACCCGCAGACTCCTACTCGCTGACGACTCACCAGACCCCGATCGACCCGGCAGTGACCCCGACTCCCGCCGGGCCGGTCGGCTCCAGCCGATCACCGAAAGAGCCAGATAATCGCCTGACAGGAGGAGGATGACAAGTGATGAGCAGTGTGCAGGTCGAGCCGTTCGGCCTGACC
>JBOHHD010000245.1:0-2319 GCA_050700515.1 Pseudonocardiaceae bacterium | reverse complement strand
GAGCTTGCCGCCGCGGAAGTCCCAGAAACGGGAGTCGATGGGGCAGTCGCCGTTGGTGAGGGCGGTGACCTGGAGTATGTAGGCGAAATCACTGGGGACGGTGCTCTCGCCGCATCCCCACGAGGTCATCAGGCCGTGGAGGTTGATGAAGATCCTGTCCGTGTCCTCGTCGCTTTCCATACCCAGGAAGCATTCACCCACGCGGAGTTGACGCTCCACACAAAGGTAGATCGTCTCCCCGTATGCCCACCACGTTTCCGCATCCAGGGGTTCGGAGTTGCAGTCACTAGCGCTGTCCTCAGCGCTGTCCTCCACGCGGGTTACCCGCATGTAGGCGTCCGTGCGGTCGCAGTCGACAGTGTTCGGCATGTCCTGGCTCCACTCGTACAACTGGTACGGGTCCATGTAAGCGTCCAGACAGTCGCCGGCCGAGATGTTCTCGAACGCCTCGCGGGTGGGATTGGGGGTCGGACTCGACTGCTCGGTGGTGTAGTAGCTCGGGGAGAAGCCACCGGCGGTGCTGGACGTCGGGGTACCTGATGCCTCGGGCTCCGTCTGGTCGTTGACGATGAACACGAGGGCCGCGACGACCAGTAGGGCACCCACGACCGCAGCCACCCCTTGGCCCGACCAGGGCTGCGCCGAAGGCTTACTCGAGGGCGCCTGCGATCTGACCCGGGTTGTGCCCGGCGGCGGGGGTACATTTTCGGCGGTCGTCGCTTTGGCGGCCTTCGCCTCGGTGGCCTTTGGCACGGCGTTCAGGGCCTCGGCCTCCGCCACCCGGATGTTGATCAGCGTGGTGACGGGCGTGGGCAGCGATAGTTCCTCGCCTTCGGCCAACGCGGAACAGCGGTCGAGGAACTCCTTGACACCGGGCCGGTCGTCCGGGTCCTTCTCCAGGCCGGCCGCGATCAGCGGGAGCAGCGACGCCGGTACGCCCGTCAGATCCGGGTCCTCGTTGACGACGCGGTAGCCGAGGGCATCGCCCGGCCCCTCGCCGAACGGCCGTCGGCCGGTGGCGGCGAAAACCAGCACAGCCGCCAGACAGAATACGTCGCTGGCCGGCTCGACCTCGCGACCACGGTACTGTTCGGGCGACATGAACCCGGGCGTGCCGACCAGGCTGGCGCGGGTGGTCTGCGAGGTGGCGTCCATCGCGCGGGCGATGCCGAAGTCGATGATCCGGGGCCCGTCCGTGGCCAGCAGCACGTTGCCGGGTTTGAGGTCCCGGTGGATCACGTTGTGGTTGTGGATCGCCGTCAGCCCCTCGGCCAGACCCGCGCCGAGCGCCGCCACCGACCGTTCCGGCAGCGGGCCATGATCGTCGACAGCCTCCTGCAACGACGGACCGGCGATGTACTCCGTCACGAACCATGGCGGATCGGCATCGGTATCGGCATCCACCACCTGCGCGGTGTGAAAGCCCCCGACGCGCCGCGCCGCCGCGACCTCCAGCGTGAACCGCCGCCGGAACTGCGGATCCCCGGCGAGGTTCGGGTGGACCACCTTGACCGCGACCGTACGTCCGCCCTGCGAGCGGCCCAGGTAGACCCGCCCCATCCCGCCGACCCCAAGCCGCGCCAGTAACTGGTATCGACCGACCTGCCTCGGATCACCCGGCTGGAGCGACTGCAGCCTGTCGCTGGACACCCTGTGCACCCTCCCGACGCCACTCCGTGGTCAGAGCATTAACTCTCCCATGGGGCGGAGACGGGCTGAAAGCGACAGTCCGACCCTGCCGGGACAACCCGCGGAACCGGCTCAGGCTGTCCGCCGGGCTAGGCGGCGGTGACGGTGATGCGGTCGCGGAGGTCGGCGACTCCGGGGCTGGTGTGCAGGGGTTCCAGTGTGGTTTTCAAGACCTGGAGGTGGTCGTAGCTCAGGGGGGAAGACAGCGTCGAGACGGCGTCGACGGCCTGGTGGCCGATGGTGACGGCGGTGCCGACGTCTCCGGCCAGCGCGTGGGATTCGGCGAGCGTGGCCAGAGAAGACCCCCGGAGTCGGGCGTAGCCGGGACCGTACTGGTCTACGGCTTGGCGCAGCAATGGCACCGCCCGGTTTGCGGCGCGTGGGTCGCGACTGGTGCGGGCCAGCGTGTAGTGCGCGTTACCCTGCTTGGCGGCGAGGCTGGTTTCATCGAGGAACGCGCCCCACGGTGTTCGGTTCGCCGGGTCGATGCGGCTGAAGTGTTCGACGGCCTGGCCCAGCGCGTGGTCGCAGGCCGCCGCGTCACCCTGGGCGGCATGGGCCTCGGCCTGGATGGTCGCCAGACAGCAGGTGGTGGACGGTGAGACCAGTTGCTTACCGGCTGCGGCGCCG
>JBOHHD010000244.1:0-2089 GCA_050700515.1 Pseudonocardiaceae bacterium | reverse complement strand
TCCTGGCCACGCGTTCGGCTCGGACGTGCACCAGCACGATCGGCTTCGTGGAAACCGTCCGGACTTGCGACCAAATCGGCGACTTTCCCGGCCTGATGGCCACCTTGCTCCGTGACCACGCGGAGATGCAGCTCACCAGCGCGATTCGCGACGCCGCAGCGAACGTTCCGGGAACCGTTCGGTCTCTTGATGCGATTCATGTGGCCAGTGCCGATGTGCTCGGCCCCGAGCTCATCGCGCTGGTCACCTACGACCGTCGGATGGCCGACGCAGCCCGCCAGGCCGGGCTGCCGGTCGCCATGCCCGGCCTCGAGTAGCTCACGACAATCTTGCAGGGCGAGGACCGTAAACGTTGGGGAATGAGTGGTGGCGTGGTGGACATCGACGACGAGGCGCGCATGATCGGGTGGCGGGTGCGGCGGATCCGGGAGGACCGGGACAAACCGCTGCGGGTGATCGCGGGACTGGCTGGGATGAGCACCACGACGCTGTGGCGCATCGAGCAGGGTCGGCATGCCCCGACCCTCACCGAAATCGCGCGGCTGGCCACAGCACTCCAGATTCCCCCGAGCGAGCTGACCAAACTTCCGCTCCCCGCACCGGCGAACGGACACAACGACTCGACCACCGAAGCCGTACGGCTGGTGCTGGATGCGGTCGAGATCGACCAGCCGGGCGGCGTGGTGTTACCGCTGGCGGTGCTGGTCGAGCAGGTGTCCCGGATCCACGACCAGCGCCGAGCCTGCCTGTTCGCCGAGATAGCCACCGATTTGCCTGGGCTGATCCGCAACCTGCACACCACCCTGGCCACCGGCACCGACCACGGCGAGTTGCTGGAGCTGGCCGTGTACCTGCATGTGCACGTCACTCGCCTGTGGCTATTGCACGCGGGCGCGCCGACCGACCTTCAGCGCCGAGTCATCTTCCTGGCCCGGCGCCTGGCCCAAGAACGCGATGCGGCCACCACGCTTGCCGTGGCCGAATCCGCCGTGGCCGACCTGCTCCTCTCGAATGGAGCGTTCGAGGTGGGACAGGCCACACTCAACTCGCTCACCCTGCCACCGACCACGGCCGACACTGCCGGTCTGGTGTGCGCGCTGACTGTGTGCCACGCCAAAGCCGCCGTGCTGGACGGCCGTCCGGGCGATGCGACCGAGCCGATGGATACCGCCGTGGAGCTGGCCGCACAGTTCGGCGCGACTCGCGACACCGACTCAGTGGGATTCGTTCATACGCCGGTCGATGTGGGGATACGTCGAATATTTCTCGCGCTCGAAGCGGACGACCCTGACCAGGCGGTCAGCATCGCCCAGGACATGCATCCCGAACGCCACCCCTTCCCGGTGGGCCGAGCCAATTACTGGCAGCACTACGGCAGGGCACTGGCCCGGCTGCGGGGACGCTGGGAGGACGCGGTGCGGGCGCTGCGCACGGCCGAGGACATCTTCCCCACCAAGGTGCGCCGGGACCCGCTGGTCCGCGAGGCGGTCGCCGTCCTGCTGACTCGCACGCGCCGTGACTCTGCGGCCGGACGGGAACTGCACGACATGGCATATCGAGTTGGCCTGCCGGTGTAGTCCAGTCGAAGTAGCGCTTGTAGATGCCTATCTCGTGGGCCCGGACAACCGAAGACGACGAGGCGGAGCAGCTACAGGGATGGCAGGAGGCCAAAGGATTCCGCGGGGAGGCGGGTGGGCCGGCCGTCCTCGACGACGTTCCAGCCAAGCCAGCGCCAGGCGCCAGTGCTGGCCCCGATCAGCTGGTCCGTCGTGGCGTCGAAGACCGCGAGCTCGCCCCCCGGCAGGGCGATGATCCTGAACCCGACGGGCAGTCCGCTGGTTGCATCCCATACCCGCACAGTGCCGCCGCCGTCGTCGCCGGTGAGCAGGCGGGTGCCATCCGGCGACCACGCCACCGCCACCACCCCATAGCGCTGGCCGGTCAGCTCATACACCAACTCGGCGGTCACCGCATCCCACACCCGCACAATGCCGCCGCCGAAGCCGTCGCCGGTGAGCAGACGGGTGCCATCCGGCGACCACGCCACCGCCCACACCTCACCGCTCTGGCCGATCAGCGGGCACAGTGG
>JBOHHD010000243.1:0-8905 GCA_050700515.1 Pseudonocardiaceae bacterium | reverse complement strand
GGGCTGTACCGGACCGAGACTGGATCGGTCAATGGTCGGAGACTTGTGAATAGCGCTCCTTGGCTACTTGCGACACATGAATAGGGTATTGTGTCGGATACAGCTATCGGTCGCGGGTCAAGCGCTCGGAGATGAAAGCCTCGATGGCACCGGCCAGGTCGATGGCGTTCTGGTCAGGTTTCTTTATCATGCTCAGTGCGGCCCGCACCTGCTCCAGCGAGGTCACTATCGTGTGGGTGCGCTGGGCCGCTGGAAGTGTCAACACCGGTACGAGAGCTTCTGCTGCGCCGTCGATTTCGCCTCGGGCTACTCGGGCAACTGCGAGTGAACCGCTGATAATCGCTTCGTTTCGGTAGGAGCGGCCTTACGGTTCTACGGCGTAGGCTTGCAGTCCCTCCAGGGCGAGCCGCTCAGCATGGTCGGCCTCCGGCGCGCCGCCCCAGGAGAGCGCTTCGGCTGCATACTGAAACTGGACGGAGCAGGTGAAGTTGCATAACCCGCCGAGAGTGTCCAGCTCGTCGGCCTGCACCCGGTCCCGTGCGTCGACCGCCCGATCCAAGGCAGCGCGTGCCTCATCCAGCCGGTTCAGTGCGGCCAACGCCCGGGCCTCGCCGCTGGGCAGAAATGCGCCGGCAGTGCCCCGGCTGCGTGCTGCGGCATCGGCACCGAGTTGGGCATAGTAAACCGAATCTTCCCATCGCCCTGATGAATAGGTGATGGCCGCTTGCAGACCACGGATCGAGGCGCGCAGTCCGTCGTGACCGGCGTTGTCCGCGCAGACGTAACCCGTGCGGGCCTGCTTCATGGCGTCATGAGCTGTGCCCAGATCGCGCGATGCCACGGACATCAGCCAGCAAGTGATCCCGGCGATCAGGTACAGGTCACGACTCTGTTCAGGGCGCTGGCGTCCCTCCAGCAATTCGAACGCACGATCCTGGGTATCGATCAGGTCACCGAGAAGGGTAGGCAGTGGCTGCTGGAGGTAGGCGCCGACCAGACGGCATACGTCGTCGGCGAGCTGATCAAGTGTTTCTGTTCCGATATTGGAGGCCTCGATGCGGCTGAGGAGGTCCTGAGCCCGGTCGGCGCTCATGGCGATCACCTGACCTTCCCAGTCGGTTCGCGCGGTGCCCCGCTGCGTGACCATCCCATTGTGCCGCCGGGAGGGTCACAGTGCGTCGACGCCGTAGGGCGGACCGAACAGCCGCGCCACCGGCTCGTCGAACATCTGTTCCAGAACGGCCTGCGCCACCGGATAGGGCAGCGTGCTCAGTTCCCCGGTGACCCACCGATAAGCCTGGCGCTGGCTGAGTTCAGTCTTGGCGACTCGCTCGTAGCGCTTCCGGAACTCCTCCAGGGTGAGGTGTCGTTGCCGCAGCACCTGCTCCAACCGTGTCCGGAACAGCTTCCGCTCGATCATTTCACGCGCTCCCCTCTGAATTGATCGGCTCACCGTAGAGCTTCCTGCACCGAAACGGTGACGGTTGGACAGCAGACGACAACAGAAGGCAACGGTTGCCAGGCGGCCCGGCTTGCTCACGGCGGCCCGGCCCCGATGATGCCGATCACACCGAGCCGACTCGCGGTAAATACGGCGGGGCCGGGGCGTTCATCCCCCACGCCCTGTGCCCCGCCGTGTTCCCCTCGAGGACGTACCGCGCCACCTGAGGACCGTGTGCGTGGTCGCCGGAGGTTCGGCATGGCAGAGCTGACCGGCAATGCGGGCCGGTACACAGGCTTGGGTGGGCGCCGGGTGTGGGCGGCTGCGCTGGCCTGCCCAGCAGGCCCGCCGTGTCCGGGTTGCCTCGCGGTGGGTACGACACATGAGCTTGGAGGTCGCCGGAACCGGCGAACCAGCCGACGTGGGGTGTGGACCCGGTTGGCCGGCTGGTTGCACCGGTGAGCGCGGGCATGAGCAGCCGCAACGGACCCGGCGGTCACGTGTAGGTGACGCTGGTCCGCTACCGGACCGGTGCCAGGGGGGGAGACGGCGCGGACGGCGCATCTGGCCCCGCTGCCCGTCGGCGCCCCGGCGGTGACTGCGTTGTGCGGGGTGCTGTTGCGCCACGAGGACATCGAGACCATGACCGCCGGGCAGGGGATGCCCTGCACGGTGTGCGTCATCGGCCACGTGGCCGGAAGTTCGCCGTCGCCGGGCACCACCGGTGGCGCCCGGGTCTACTCGCGGCTGCGGCCGGTTACCGGTTGTGGGGCTGGCCGGTCGCCCTGCGCCGCGACCAGATCTTGTTGGACCTGGACGGCGACACCGTGGCGTTGATCATCCCGGTGCTGCTGGCCGCCGAGGTGGTCGTGATCCTTGCCCAACGGTGTTGCCCGATGCCCGTGCTGGCCCACCCCTGCGCCCCTGAGCACCGCATCCTGCTGGTGGCCCAACGTTTCGAGGTGGCCTTGTCCTGGCCACTGGGCATTCGGGTGATCAACGGGACTCGTCTGTCTCGATCGTCCCGATTGGGAGGGCACCTTTCTGGTGGTCGACCTGGGCGGCGGCACGTTCGACGTCGCTATTGTCGAATACGGTGAGGGTGTCTGCGAAATCATCGCGGTGGCCGGAGATAACGATCTCGGCGGGGTCGACTACGACGATGTCCTGGCTGCGGAGGCGCAGCGAAGAATGCTCGCACAGTTCCCGCTTTCGACGGTATCGGACCCACTTCACAGGACATTGACCGCCGAAGCTCAGCGGACCAAACATCGTCTCACGACGGAGGAGAGTGCGGCATTCATAGTCGAGCTGGAGCATGAGGAGAGGCTCGTCACGTTTGACTGGGAGGTGACGCGCTCGGACTTCCGCGCGCTCACCGAACATCTCGATCGGAGGGTACGTGCGGTCGTCGAGGACGTCATTGCCGATAGTTGGCACCACGGCGGGATCGACACCATCTTCCTGACCGGGCAGGGAACTAAGATCTTCACGATCGCAGAGATACTCATGTCGCTGGGCTTGACCGACGACATTGTAAACACATATCGTGAGGACGCGGTTGCGCGAGGGCTCGCCACATACACGAACCTCCTCGGCGGGAGATCCGATAAGGTGCCGTTGCTCTTGGGTCTGAGTCACCGTGGGATTGGTCTGCGCTTGGCGATTGGGGGCGATAAGTCCCTACTGATGGCGCGCAAGGGTAGCGCAGACGACGACCATACGGTCATGCTGATAGAGCGGCTCACAACGATTCCCACCTGCCGTAGCGAGATTTTTACCTTCGAGGGAGATGCTGCCGCAGACGTTCCGTTCACCCTCATCGAGAGGTCAAGAAGTCCGACGACGACTTACCGATTGGCGTGATCCGGATGGCTGGGTCCGGTGAGTCGGTGCGCCTGGAAATTGACATCGACGTGGACGCCAATAGTGCCATGATTCTGAGGATATTCGATCGCGAGCGGCGGGTCGTGTGCTTCTTCCAGATCAACCAGTTCTACCGTGAGGTGAAACCCCTGTTGATCGAGCAGCGGATCGACTTGCTGCTCGACGGCTGGGCCACCCATCCGATCAGCCGGGTCATACCCGACCGGGTCAGCGAGGTGACGGAGGATGGCCTTGAGCGCCTCGAAACCCTCGACGTCGAACAGTATCTCAAGGAGCTCAGCGCTGTTCGAGGAGAGCGCATCGCCGGAGCGGAGCACTATTTGCGGGAGGCGGACGGCGATGCGCAAGCGACCACCATCGGAAGGGGTTCACGGAAGCACGCGAGCTGCGCGCCAGAATCCATTGACGGCGGGCCGGTGCCTCAGTAACGAACCTGTCCATTCACCTCGTTGTAGACATCATGGGTCAGGATATTGACGGAACCATCCGGCCACTGGCCTGCATGCTTTCTCTGAGGCCGCCGCCGCATGTGCTGGGTCCGTTTCGGCTGCCCCAGGAGAGTGCGTCAGCGGCGAAGCAGAGCTGGCGGGGCTGGCTGAAGGTGCACATCTCACCAAGGCCGTCTAGTTCGTCGGGCTGCACTTGTGCGAACGGCGACCTGGGCGCCGAGTTGGGCGTAGTACGTGATTCCTCCAGTCGTCCTGCCACGTAGGTGAAGGAGGCCTGTAGGCCGCGGATCCAGGCTCGCAGTCCGTCGTGTCCGGCGTTGTCCGCCGATCAGGTCCAGGTATCGGCTCTGGTCGGGGCGTTGGAGTTTTTCCAGCAGCGTGACGGTGCGCTCCAGTTTTTCGGTTCCGAGGTTGGAGGTTTGGATGCGAGTGAGGAAGTCACGGGCTCGATCGGCGCTCATGGCGATCAGCCGTCCTTCCCCGTCGGTGCGCGCGCTGCCCCTCCGGGACGCCGCTGCGGTGGGGTGGCGCGTTGGCCGGAGTCCGTCAATGCCGTAGGGCGCTGGGGGCAGACGGCAACAGACGGCAACAGACGGCACACAGCTGCAGCCAGCGCGGCGTATGCGCGTCAGGGCCACAGCGGATTACCACTCCGCGCGAAACGAGACTGGTCCGGCGCCACGGCAGGCTGGTTTCGAACCGGAGCTCACCCAGGAGACAAGCAACGCCCAGGACGTCGAGCTGATCGATCTGTCTCGGCTGTACCAGGGAGAGTGACCGTCAGGCGGTAGCCCGGTTGCCGTGGAAAGGCGTCGTCGCCAGCAACGGACGGGCGGTGGGCCGCAGTTCGGCTCGCTGCTCCCGGGTGGGCACTCCGTTGACGCCTTCAGTACTCATCCCGTATAGAGCGGTGACCCAGGCGATCGCGTCGGCGTTGCGTTCCAAGGCGGTCCGGTCGATGTTGCCGACGGTGTCGCAGGCCTGGTGGTAACAGGGGTCGTAGGCCAGGTCCGCAGTACCGCCCCACTTCGCCGCCTGTTCCGGTGTCTTGATGCCCTCGGCACCGGTGAACAGCCCACCGGAGGGGATGCCGACCTCGATGAACGGTCCGTAGTCGGAGCGGCCGTCGAAGTCGGTGCCCTCGAGCGGCACGTTCAGCTGGCCGGTCAGATAGTCGATAAACGCGGCCTCGATCTGGGCGGAGCCCTCGGGTCCTGGGCCGGCGCCTTCGGCGTCGGAGTCGTCCCCGTCGTAGGCGAAGTACGCCGCGTTCGGCGAGCCGACCATGTCGAAGTTGAGATACAGCGCGATGTCCAGTTGCTGCTCGGGCGACTGCCCGGCGACATAGGCCTCCGAACCCAGCAGGCCGAGCTCCTCAGCGCCCCACCAGGCGAAGCGTACGGCGTTGGGCGCCGGCGGATTGCCGCCGAGCTGTAGGGCGGTCTCCAGCAGTGCCGCTGAGCCCGAGCCGTTGTCGTTGATGCCCGGCCCCTCTTCGACGCTGTCCAGGTGCGCGCCTGCCATCACCACGTTGTCGGTCCGCCCGGACCGGGTCTGCGCGATCACGTTGCGGGTGGTGCGGTCTTCCGTGTGCACCCGTAGATCGACTGTGGCCGGTGCGCCGGCGGAGCCGACTAGCGCGTCGCCGTCGGCTTGGCTGATCCCCCCGGTCGGGATGCGGGCGGCGGCCGCGTCCCCCAGGGTGCCGCCCAGCGGGCCGGGCACATTATTGGCGATCACCGCGGCGAGCGCGCCCGCGTCTGCGGCGACCTGCTGTTTCTGGGCGAAGGTGCAGGTACCGCGGCGGATCAGGGCGACCGCACCGGTCGCGGTCAGGCCCGCGTAGTCAGCGGCCTCACACCCGTCGTCGGGCACCACGACCAGCGGACCGGTGACGCCTCCGGCCGGAGTGTTCGGCGCGAACTCGAATTGCTGGATCTCCACCTGTCTGCCGCCCACGTCCAGCGTCGCCGCATCGACGATGGGGAGTTGGAAGTCGAATTCGGGCGTACTCACGTCGAAGCCGGCGGCGCGCAGCTGGCCCACGATGTAGTCGGTGCTGGCGTCGTAACCCGGGGTGGCGGCGGCGCGGGTACCCCCGTTGGCGTCGGCGATCCGTTGCAGGACCTGCAGATGCCGGTGCACCCCGTCGACGGTGACGTCCTCGGTCAGCTCGGTGGCCAGCGCCTCGGGGTCTGATTGCGCTGGGCCGTCACCCAGTGCCGCGCCGGCGCTGGTGGACGCTGCGGTCAGCATGACCGTCGTGCAGGTGAGGACGACGGCTGTCAGGTGCCGTTTGATGGACACAGCGTGCATGCCAGCTCCCCGTAGTGAACGAAAGTGTGCAGAAAGCCACCTTCGTCGGTGACGGGCCTACCGTCAAGGGAGCACGGTGTGTTAATGGCTCGGGTGTTAACGGATCAGAGCGCGGCTTCCCGGTCGGCGATCGGGGCGACCCGAACGCGGGCCACCCGGCGACCCTCCATCTCCAGCACGGCGAAGCTGTGACCGAGCGCGGTCACGCAGTCGCCGACCTCAGGGATGTGGCCGAGTTGACTGAGGACGAAACCGGCGAGCGTGGTGTAGTGGCCCTCCGGGAGCTCGATGCGCATCAGCGCTTTCACGTCGTCACGGTGCAGCAGCCCGTCCAGCTCCATGCTGCCGTCACCCAGACGATGGCTGGGCCGATTGCCGGGATCGTATTCGTCCTCGATGTCGCCGACGAGTTCCTCGATGAGATCTTCGAGGGTCACGATGCCGTCTGTGCCCCCGTACTCGTCGCTGACGATCGCCAGATGGCTGGTGCGGCGCATCTTGGAAAGCGCCTGAACCAGCGGCATGCTCCCGGGCAGCACGAGCCCCTCCCGGATGAGGTCGGTGACGATCTTCGGACCGTCCGGGTCCTTGCGACGGTGGTGCGCAGCGGTGATCACATCCCGAACGTGCACCACGCCGAGGACGTCGTCGGGTGAGTCGCCGATGACGGGGTAGCGCGAATGCGGCCGGTCGGCCACGTAGTCGGCGGCCTCGTCCATCGGCATCGATCCGGGCAGGAACTCGACCTCGGTCCGCGGGATCATCACCTCACGCAGCACCCGATCGGTGGCGGTGAACACGTCGGTCAGCACCCGACGCTCCTCTGGGGTGAGTTCCTGATGTCCGCCGACCAGATCGCGCAGCTCCTCCTCGCTGACCTCGTCGGTCTTGGAGTCCGGGTTGATGCCCAGCAGGCGGACCACAGTGTTGGTCGACACCGACAGCAACCAGATGACCGGGCGGAATGCCCGCGCGATCCGATTCAGGCCCGGGGCGACGAACAGCGCCACCGCCTCGGGACGCTGCATCGCGAGGCGCTTGGGGACCAGTTCGCCGAGCACCAGCGAGCCATAGGACACGACCAGGGTGACCACGACCAAGGCCAGGGTGGTGGCCAGGCTCTCGGCCAGCCCCCAGCCGATCAGCGTCTGTCCCAGATCGACCGCCAGCGTCGCGCCGCCGTAGCTGGCGGCGAAGAATCCGGCGAAGGTGACGCCGATCTGCACCGCCGATAGGAAACGGCTCGGGTCCGCCAGCAGCTGCGCCACCGCCCGCCCACGCCTACCCTGCTCGGCGAGCCGGCGGGCCTGGGCGTCACGCAGGGCCACCAGCGCGAGCTCGGAGGCTGCGAAATACCCGCCGACCAGCACGAACAACAGGATCAGGAAGATGTTGGTGAACCAACCGTTCATGTCGCCATGGTTCCTTGTGTGGTTGTGCTGCGCCTTCGTCCACAGGTACCGGACGGATCCGGTGGATGACCCCGGGTAGTGGTCCGCTGCACATCGAGCGGCTGTCGGCAGGGGCGCGGGGAGATCGGCCAGGGAGACGGCGGGACAGGCCACCAATGGGGCGCTGAGTATCGTGCGCACAGTAACTTCGCGGAGGAGATGGCCCCATGCTTGCAGACGACGCCCGCAGGATCGCCGAGGCGATCGAGGAGCGTGTCAATACCGAATCCGGTCAGGGGATCAAGGCCACGGTCAAGGCCGAACAGAACAGCCCCAAGACGATTCCCGCTGGGGCGGGACGGCCGGTCTTCACCCGCTACTACATCCGGATCGAGGACGGCGCTCGGACGGCCACCGTCCCGCTGAACCAAGCAGGCGGGTTGCTCGACGAGGTCGAGCCGGGTTGGGACCCGGACCGGCTCTTTGCGGCGATCCGCGCCTTGGACGTGCCCGTGGAGGACGTGAACTGACCGAGGACGGCCTCAACACGGCGGGGTGCCGGGTACGCAAGGGGAGCCGAGCGGGGAGCTCAACTTGCGGAAGCCGATAGTGCCGTCCGGATTTATCTGCAGGATCACCACCGCTTTGTTCACCGGGTTGCCGAGTGGGTCCAGGGAGATCCAGCCGGTCGCTCCGGGAACGGCATCCACGCCGTGCAGCCGCTTGAACTGCTGGCTGATGAGGTCCGGCGTGTTGTTGACCACGGTTCCCTGGCCGGGACGGATCGCGGTCACCGTGATGATGGCGTCATAGCCTATGATCGCTCCTCCATCCTCCAACGTTTCGCCGCGAAAAACGGTGGGGAAACAGTGCTCGCAGGCTGCGCTCAAGCGAGACGTCGAAACTGTGGAGAAATTTTCCGGCGAGACTGTCCAGGAATCTGGATGAGTCTGAGCCGTGTACTGCACCGAAGCGTTGGCATTCAGACCGTTGGTCAGCTCCGATTCGCCTAGGGCGATCCTGGCGGCTAGATCCGCGGTGCTGCCGCCGCTGGCCATCACATTGATCGGCAGTTCCGGACAGGGGCGTCGTGGAAATGCTTGAACGAATGAGTTCAAGGCCGGGGCGCGACCGGCGAAAAATACTACATCTGGCTTCTGCACGCAGATGTTTCGCAGTATTCCTATCATTGCGTTCGCGACACCACCGTACCGCGAATCGTAGGTCTCGGTTGGTTCCAGCACCGTGTGAGCACCGTCCGGGAACGAGCCCCGGAACGCTTCGTCCAATGCTTGCACGAAGGGATCCGCCGGGTTCGCGTCACGGACGATCAGGGCGCGGCTCGCGGTCGGTTTCAGGTAGGCGGCCGCGGCGGCTCCCTGGTCGCGTCCACTAGGAGCCAGTCTCGCCAGACCCCCAGT
>JBOHHD010000242.1:0-1854 GCA_050700515.1 Pseudonocardiaceae bacterium | reverse complement strand
GCCTGGGTGCAGCAGCAGTGTGCCGAGCAACTGGCCGCGGCCAGGACCGCCGCGGCCGGAATGGCGATCGGCGTGCTGCACGACCTGGCCGTCGGGGTGGACCCCGACGGCGCCGATGCCTGGGCGTTGCAGGACGTGCTCGCCACCGGGGTGAGCATCGGGGCGCCGCCGGACCCGTTCAGCCAGCACGGCCAGGACTGGGGCCTGCCGCCGTGGCGGCCGGATCGGCTGGCCGCCACCGGCTACGCCGCCTACCGGGACCTGCTGCGGTCGGTACTCGCGCACGCCGACGGGCTGCGCATCGATCACGTCGCCGGTCTGTGGCGGCTGTGGTGGGTGCCCCCGGGCGCCACCCCGGACCAGGGCACCTACGTCCACTACGACGCCCAGGCGATGCTCGCCGCGCTGGCCCTGGAGGCGAATCGGGCCGGTGCCGTGGTGATCGGCGAGGATCTCGGCACGGTGGAACCCGAGGTCACCGAGACGCTGGCCGCGCAGCAGATGCTGGGTTGCGCCGTGTTGTGGTTCACTCGGGACGCCCAGCAGCCCGGCCAGCCGCTGCTCGCGCCGCAACACTGGCCCGAGCGCGCCGCGGCGAGCATCTCCACCCACGACCTGCCCACCGCGGTCGGTTTCCTGCGTGGTGAGCAGGTGCGGGTGCGTGCCGAGCTGGGCCTGTTGCTCGACGCGCCCTCGGACTGGGCACAGTTCCGGACCGACCGGGCGGAGCTGCTCACCCTGCTGCGCACCGAAGGCCTGCTCAGCGCCGATCAGGAGCCCAGCGACGAGGACGTCGTGGTGGCGATGCACGCGCTGCTGGCCCGCACGCCCTGCCGGCTGATATTGGCCTCTCCCTATGACGCGTTGGGCGAGCTGCGCCAGCCCAACCTGCCCGGCACCGTCGACGAGTACCCGAACTGGCGGCTGCCCCTGCCGCTGACCCTGGAGGAGCTCCAGCGCGACCCGCGAGTACAGCGAGTCGTCGACGTCCTGCGTCCCGCGGTGACCGATCCGGATCACTGACAGCGTCAGTTGATCATCGTTTGGGGCATGACCAGCTCGGTCATGTCGATGGTCACCGGCCACGGTTCGGTGAGCTCGGCCTGTTCGCCGGGCGCGACCTCGCGGTCGAGGACATAGCTGTCGGTGGCCGGGGCGAGGCGGTGGCAGAGCAGCCTCGGCTCGGCCTCGATCCGCCAGGAGAACGGGATGCCCTGCTCTGCGTAGACCGCAGGCTTGGTGATCCGGTCGAGCGTCACCGACGACGGCGAGACGACCTCGACGGCGAGCAGCACACCACCCGGGTCATGGCCGTGGTCGTGGAACGCCGTGTCCCGGTTCACCACTACGAGGTCCGGCACGTGGAGCCGGCGCAGCCCGACATGCACGCCGACGTTCGGCAGGATGTACACGTCGTCCGGCGCGGCCGCCGACAAGCGCCCGGTCCGCTTTACGGCGCGCGCCCATCCTCCTGAGCTCGTGGCGTCCAAGCGGTTACCGCTACGGGCGGGAGCGTTCGGTGTCCAGTTGGGCGAGCAAAGTGCGGGGGGCGACCATCCGGTAGGCGTCCTCGACCAGTTCGGCGATCTCGGCCCAGAATGCCTCGGTGCGTTCGACGTCGAGGTACACCCCGATCCAGCCGCGTCCACCCACATAGGGCGGCACGAAGAACCGCCCCGGATCGGACTCGACCAGTGCCTGCTGGGCGCCCGACGGCGCGTGGCACCAGAAACCCAGCCGGTCATTGTGGTGGTGATCGGCGTAGCTGACGAACACCTTCTTGCCCAGGACGAAGAACGTCGGCTCCCCATGGCTGAGCCGCTCGGTGGTCTCGGGCAGCGCCAGGCAGATCCG
>JBOHHD010000241.1:0-2812 GCA_050700515.1 Pseudonocardiaceae bacterium | reverse complement strand
GCGATCGAGCCGTGGCTACTGGGCATCGCAGCGGAGCAAGCACTGTTGTGGCGGCGCCTGCCGGTGGTGGTCCACCTCACCACCTCCCAGGCGCGGGACCCGGATCTGGTGGCGAAGGTCAGTGCGGCGCTGACCCAGACCGGGCTGCCGCCGGCCGGGCTGGAACTGCGGATGCCGGTCGCGGCGATCCGCACGGACGCTGGTGTGCTGGCCGACGAGGGTGGCGCGTACGCCCAGGACAATCTGCTGGTGCTCGCCGATCTGGGGGTCGGTGCCGGGCTGTACGACTTCGCCGGCGGCATCGGCGGGTTGCGCTGTGTGGCTGAGCTACCGGTGCACGCGGTGCGCGTCGCCCCGCCGATAGCTCAGCAGGTGGCCGACGACCCGTCCCGGCTGCTGTCCAAGGCGGTGCACGCCTTGGTCCATCTCGTGCGTGATGCCGGGATCAACGTCATCGCCCATCCGGTGAGCAGCGCGGAGCAGGCCGGCTGCTGGCAATGGGTGGGCGCGAACTGGGGCGTGGGCGCGCTGTTCGGCCCCCCGGGCCCACCCGAGAACATCGAACGGCTGCGCACCGCGCAGCCCAACGGGGTCAACCAACGTCCGCGGCGGCAGTGAGCGCAACCGCGCCCAGGCCGGTGAGCAGACCCAGCTCGTCGGCGACCACCCACACCGCACTCACCCGGCCCTCGGTCAGGGTCAGCACGTCGATGGTCCTGATCGCCACCGGTGTGCCGGTCGGCGCGACGTCACCGAGGGGCGTGCGGTACGCCCCGGAGTGGGTACCGCGCATCAAGAAGGCGATCACCACCTGGTTCGGCGCGTCCACCCGATGCAGCAGTTCATGGTGCAGCCCCTCGAAGGCGCTGTGCAACTGCCTGGCCCGGCCGAGGAGATCCACAGCCGCCACCGGGACACCGTTGATCAGCACCGGGTCGGTGTAGCCGGCGGAACGCCCGCACGGCCGCGTCGTCATCCGGCGGTGGTGCCAACCACAGCCGCATGACGCGGTCGACGATGTCGGTCATGGCGACAGTGTGGCCGCCTCTGCCCGACGCTGGCCAGAACCGCCGGATAAGAGCAGCTCAGTCATAACACGCCGAGCAGGACCAGCAGCAGCGCGGTAAGCGCCACGGAGATCACCAAGCTGGTGAGGCACCCCAGGCGGCTGGAGAAGAAGAGGAACATAGTGACCGGTATACCCCGCTCGGGGTCCGCTGCCTCCGCTGCTACCGCCGACCAGGAAATCGATCGTGACGATCACTTTGCCCAAGCAACGCGCCGTGCCGTCCTCACCGCATGACCCGCCCCACGAGGGGAAACGACAGGTCGGCGGCACCGAGACCCCGGCTGGCCGCCGGCTGAACCGAGACCCTAGCTGCGCGTCGACGTCACACTGCTCAGCCAGCCGGGTGACGGGCCGCGATGCCCGGCATGTCACCTGGGCACGACCATCGATTTTGCGGCGTCGGGACCTCCCGGCCCTCACCCCGTTCGAGCAGCCGAGCGAGAGACCATGAAGCGACGCCAGCTGCTCAGGGTCTGACCCCGCACCTCGATCTCTCAGCCTGTGATCGCAAGCAGCTGCCCAGGTGAAATATCCCCGATCTAGGGAGCTATTGCGCTTCTCGGCGACTTTGTGTGACTGTAGCCGCCCAGAAGGGGGAGAGGGGTACCTCATCATGGGATCTGCCGGAGTGACGATCTCCATGCCGCAGCGGATGACGGTCACTGTCGTGGCCTCGGCGCTGGCGGGGGCACTTGTGGGGGTGGCGGCGCTGTCGTTCAAAGCACAGGATGTGACGTATCCGCTGGCCGATATCGTGTTCGACGGCATCGGCGGATTCCTCTGGCTCGCCGCTGGCACTGTCGCGCACCTTCGGCGCCCGGCCAACCGGGTAGGTCTGCTCATGGTGGCGGTCGGCATCGGGTGGTTCGCGGAGGATCTGCAGCTCTCCGGCAATCCTGGCGTGTTCAGTGTCGGTCTGCTGCTCACCGCGGCGTCGAGCGGGTTCCTCGTGCACCTGGTGCTGGCCTTCCCTACCGGGCAGCTGACCTCCCGGGCACAGCGGCTGCTGGCTGCGGTGGCGTATGTGACAGTGTTCGTGGTGGTGCCGTTCGTGGCGCTGTTCACCGACCGCTCCGGGGTGGGCGACGTAGCCAATCTGCTGCTGATCCGGAAAGATCGGCAGCTCCAGGAAGTGCTGTTGCGGGCGGTTGATGTGGTGGGCGTGGCGGTGGCCGCCGGGGTGGTGGCGGTGCTGGTGCGCCGATGGGTGGTGGCGCGGTCGCCGATGCGGTGGGTGCTGGCACCGGTGTTCGTGACCGGACTGGTCGGCGGCGTCGCTTCGCTCGTCGGGAGTGCCTTGAGCCCGCCGCACCCGCTGGATGGCGTGCTGCTGGACCTGTACCAGGTGGCGTTCGTGCTGCTGCCGCTCGGCTTCCTCACCGGTGTGCTGCGGGTGCGGTTGGGCCGGACTGCGGTGAGCACCATGCTGGGCGAGCTGAGCCGGACGCATTCCCCCGCCGGCCTGCGGGACCTGCTGGCCAGGACCCTCGGCGAC
This sequence comes from Pseudonocardiaceae bacterium, assembly GCA_050700515.1. Lineage (GTDB taxonomy): Bacteria > Actinomycetota > Actinomycetes > Mycobacteriales > Pseudonocardiaceae. The sequence goes on along the minus strand of JBOHHD010000241.1, from coordinate 248 downwards.
CGATCCCTGCAGGTCGGCTACTGGCGGCCGGAGACCCAGGGCTTCGTCGACGCTGACGGGCAGCCGCTGCTGCCGCCGGACGACCGAGCGATCACCTCCGTGGAGTGGGAGGGGCGGCGGGTGGCCGCGCTGGTGCACGACGAGGCGCTGCGGGAGGACCCGTACGTCCTGGAGGCGGTCGTTGCCGCGGCCGGCTTGGCCCTGGATCACCAGCGCTTGGCGGCCGAGGTCCGCGCGCAGCTCGCGGA
>JBOHHD010000240.1:0-5042 GCA_050700515.1 Pseudonocardiaceae bacterium | reverse complement strand
CGGTTCGCCACCGGCGCCATCTCCTACGGGTCCATCTCCAAGGAGATGCACGAGACGCTGGCCATCGCGATGAACCGGCTCGGTGGTAAGTCCAACACCGGGGAAGGCGGGGAGGACGCCGACCGCTACCTCCCCGACGCCAACGGTGATCTACGCCGCTCGGCGATCAAGCAGGTGGCTTCCGGGAGGTTCGGGGTGACCAGCGAGTACCTGGTCAACGCCGACGACCTGCAGATCAAGATCTCGCAAGGCGCCAAGCCCGGCGAGGGCGGGCAGCTCCCCGGCACCAAGGTGTACCCGTGGATCGCCAAGACCCGGTACTCCACTCCCGGGGTCGGGCTGATCTCGCCGCCGCCGCACCACGACATCTATTCCATCGAGGACATCAAACAGCTGATCCACGACCTGAAGAACGCCAACCCGAGGGCGCGGGTGCACGTCAAGCTCGTCTCCGAGGTCGGGGTCGGCACGGTGGCCGCGGGCGTGGCAAAGGCGCATTCCGACGTGGTGCTCATCTCCGGGCACGACGGGGGCACCGGCGCCTCGCCGCTGTCCTCGATCAAGCACGCCGGTACGCCCTGGGAGCTGGGCCTGGCCGAGACGCAGCAGACGCTGATCGCCAACAAACTGCGCGACCGGATCGTCGTGCAGACCGACGGTCAGCTCAAGACCGGCCGCGACGTCATCATCGCGACGCTGCTCGGGGCCGAGGAGTACGGCTTCGCCACCGCTCCGCTGGTGGTCTCCGGCTGCATCATGATGCGGGTCTGTCACCTGGACACCTGCCCGGTCGGGGTGGCCACCCAGAATCCGGCATTGCGGGCCAAGTTCAGCGGCAAGGCCGAGTACGTGGTGAACTTCTTCGAGTTCATCGCCCAGGAGGTGCGCGAGTACCTGGCCGCGCTCGGGTTCCGCAGCCTCGTCGAGGCCGTCGGGCGCACCGAGATGCTCGACACCCGCCCGGCGATCGACCACTGGAAGGCCGCTGGGCTGGACCTCTCACCGATCCTGCACACTCCCGCGGAGGCCGAGCACACCGCGCGGCACCAGGTGGTGGACCAGGATCACGGACTGGACAAGGCGCTGGACAACACGCTCATCCAGCTGTGTGAGGGCGCGCTGGCCGACGGCGAACCGGTGCACCTGGACCTGCCGGTACGCAATGTCAACCGGACCGTGGGCACCATGCTCGGTTACGAGTTGACCCGCCGCTGGGGCGGTGACGGGTTACCCGACAACACCATCGACGTCACGCTCACCGGCTCGGCCGGGCAATCCTTCGGAGCGTTCGTGCCGCGGGGAATCACGCTGCGGCTGATCGGCGACGCCAACGACTACGTCGGCAAGGGGCTTTCCGGCGGGCGGATCACCATTCGCCCCCACTCTGGGGCGCAGTTCACCGCGGAGCAGAACATCATCGCCGGCAACGTGATCCTCTACGGGGCCACGTCCGGGGAGATGTTCATTCGCGGGGTGGTCGGTGAACGCTTCTGCGTGCGCAACTCCGGAGCGCTGGCCGTCGTCGAGGGCGTCGGCGATCACGGCTGTGAGTACATGACCGGCGGTCGGGTGGTGGTGCTCGGCTCCGTCGGCCGCAACTTCGCGGCCGGGATGTCCGGAGGAATCGCCTATGTGCTCGACCTGGTCACCGATCCCCGGCAGGGCAGGCGGATCAACCAGGAGATGGTCGACCTGGACCTGCTCGACGACGATGATCGCGCGTTCCTGGCCGACGCGGTGGCCCGCCACCACGCCGAGACCGGCTCAGCGGTGGCGCACGGGCTGCTGGCCGACTGGGACACGGCGGTGGATCGGTTCGGCAAGGTCATGCCCAAGGACTTCAAGCGGGTCCTGGCCGCCCAGGCCGAGGCGATGCGCGACGGTCGCGACGTCAACGAAGCGATCATGGAGGCGGCTCATGGCTGATCCGAAGGGATTTCTCACCACTCAGCGGGAGAACCCTCCGCGCCGCCCCGTCGACCTGCGGTTGCGCGACTGGCGAGAGGTTTATGAGGACTTCGACCGGAGTGCGCTGGAGCGCCAAGCCGGGCGCTGCATGAACTGCGGTATCCCGTTCTGCCATTTAGGTTGCCCGCTGGGCAATCTCATTCCGGAGTGGAACGACCTGGTCTGGCGGCACGATTGGGCCGCAGCCAGCGAGCGGCTGCACGCCACCAACAACTTCCCCGAGTTCACCGGGACGCTGTGCCCCGCGCCCTGCGAGACATCCTGCGTGCTGGCCATCAACGATGACGCGGTGACCATCAAGCAGGTCGAGATCGAGATCATCGACCGGGCCTGGAGCGAGGGGTGGGTAGCGCCGGTCATCTCCGAGGCGCGCACCGGTAAGAAGGTCGCCGTGGTCGGCTCCGGTCCGGCCGGGCTGGCCGCCGCCCAGCAGCTCACCCGGGTCGGGCACGAGGTCGTGGTCTACGAGCGGGCGGACCGGATCGGCGGGTTGCTGCGCTACGGCATCCCCGAGTTCAAGATGGAGAAGCACCGGCTGGAACGGCGGCTGGATCAGATGCGCGCCGAGGGCACCGACTTCCGGGCCGGCGTCGACGTCGGTGTGGATCTCGGCGTCGACGAATTGCGCGCCGGCTTCGATGCCGTCGTGCTCTCCGGTGGTGCCACCGCGTGGCGGGACCTGCCGGTGCCCGGCCGCGAGTTGGCAGGGATCTACCAGGCCATGGAGTACCTGCCACCGTCGAACCGGGTGCAGGAGGGCGACCTGGACCGCTCCCCCATCCACGCCGAGGGCAAGCAGGTGGTGATCATCGGCGGCGGCGACACCGGCGCCGACTGCCTGGGCACCGCACATCGTCAGGATGCGGCGTCGGTGACCCAGCTTGAGATCATGCCGGTTCCGCCGGAGCACCGTCATGAGAACCAACCCTGGCCCACCTACCCGATGGTCTACCGGGTCTCCTCGGCTCACGAGGAGGGTGGTCAGCGGCTGTTCTCGGTCAGCACCCAGCAGTTCCTCGGGGACGCCGAGGGCCGGGTGCGCGCGCTGCGTCTGGTCGAGGTCGTCTCGCAAGACCGCAAGTTCGTCCCGGTGGAGGGCAGCGAGCAGGACCTGCCCGCCGATCTGGTGCTGCTGGCGATGGGCTTCGTCGGGCCGGAGAAGGGCGCGCTGCTCGACGGGCTGGGCGTGGAGTTCGACCCCCGGGGCAACGTCGCCCGGGACGCTGATTTCATGACCAGCGTGCCCGGCGTGTTCGCCGCCGGAGATATGGGTCGCGGCCAGTCCCTGATCGTCTGGGCCATCGCCGAGGGTCGCTCCGCCGCCGCGGGTGTGGACCGCTATCTCACCGGCCGCGACGTCCTGCCCGCCCCCATCGCCCCCACCGACCGGCCCTTGACCTAGCGACCCCGTGACCTGACTGCGACAAGAGCTGAACCGGATAGGCCGTTCAGACGAAAGTTCAGCTGAAGAGGCGTTCACCGCGATCACTCCGGTTGGCGGCGGATGCCAAGGGAAGGAGTCCAGAGATGCACGAGTTCCAGTGCGGGCACCAGGAGTGCGGCAGCGGATTCACCGCCTCCAGCAAGGACCACCTGATGGCCCAGGTAGCAGAGCACCTGAGGGAGGCACACAACGTCGACAAGGCCACCCAGACGTTGATGAGTTACCTCGAGGCGACCTGCGTGACCACCCGGCAACCCTCTTCCTGAGCCAAGACTTTTCCACCGTTCTCCTAGCCACCTCCCGCAGCCACTCCCAGATTCCCGAGATCAACCGCAGTATTCTCCGGCTCGCACGGATACTTCGCGGTTGATCTCGGGAATCCGTCGACCCCCTCGTGCTGTGGAACATCGACGGCAGCCTGATCTCCACCGGTGAGGTAAAGATAACTACGTCAGTGATACTCGCCCTGGCGCGGTCGATCCCCTGGTGATAGATCCACGGTGCGCAACGGCGTCACCACGGTGAGCCGAGCACGCCGACGGAGCGTCAGCGCCATCGAAGGGGGTACCCGAGTGAGCACCACCGGACGAGTCAGCTGCCCGGATTGCGGGGCGGGGCTGCGTCGCGGCCAGCGGCAGGGCTCGCGATGCGACCCCTGCCGCAAGGCCGGGCCCGATCCCCGCCGCGCTCTGCCACCGGACTTTTACCTCCAGGACCGGATCGTGGCCGCGTTGGCCGATTATGACTTCGGCACCCTGTTCCGCGCGATCCGCGCTCACACCGGCTGGTCCCAGCTCACCCTCGGGAATCTGTTCGATCTCGACCAGTCCCGGATCTCGGCGATCGAACGCGGCGCTTCCTGCCTGGGCCACGTCCGCCTCGTCGCCCGGATCGCCACCGTCCTCGGAATCCCTGCTGAACTGCTCGGTTTCCTTGGTAGCGGGGTTACCCTGGGTCGGACGAGGGCGACTGGGCAGAAGGGTGAGAACTGGATGCTCCGCAGGGACTTCACACAGTACGTCGCCGGACTGGCCCTTGGCGCGGCCGGTACGGTAGGGCTGGACATCGAACGGCTCCTGGCCCTGCTGCCCGAGGCCGACCCCGCTGGGGTGCGCCACGTCGGGGCGGCCGATGTGGACGTGATCGAGCAGGTCACCGCCGAGTACATTCGTCAGGACTTCGCCCACGGCAGCGGACTGGTCCGCGACGCCGCCGTGGCGCAGCTAGCTGCAGTACTGCCGCTGTTGGACGCCCAGGTCAGCTCCGAGGTGCGGCCTCGGCTGATGATCGCCACCGCGCGCCTGGCCATGCAGGCGGGCTGGATGAGCTTCGTCGTCAAGCAGGATGAGGCCGCCCGGCGACTGTGGATGATCACGTTAAATCTCACCCGCAACGCCGAGCACCCTCTCGGCGCCGATCAAACCGTCTATGCCCTGTACAGCATGGCGCTGCAGGCGGTGCACCTGGGTCGACCCGACGAGGTGCTGCAGCTGGTCCAGATCGGGCACGGCGCCGCAGCCGGTAAGCAACTGGTCTCACCGTCCACCACCTGCTGTCTGGCGACCATCCAGGCCGAGGCCCATGCCGCCCAGGGTGACGCGGCGGCCTGCGACCACGCGCTGGGCCAGGC
>JBOHHD010000239.1:0-1515 GCA_050700515.1 Pseudonocardiaceae bacterium | reverse complement strand
GAATCGAGGCGATGCGGCTGGAGCCGGTCGACCCGAAGCCGGCGCAGCCCCTCATCGACCTGAGCCCGCAGGAACTCCGGGTCTCCGCAGATCGCCGCGTCGCGCTGCGGTCCCGGCGGCGCGGGCGAGGTCGGCAGGTGCATGGCCCCGACCCCCAGCCGCCGCACGCTGCGCTCACCGCCGATGCGGAAGGTGCTCGATGTCATACGCCGGGTCCGCCCTTCACTCGACCTTGGCCATATCAACCTACCGACGAACAGACTCGTTGCCGACGTACTCGGTGTCCCGAAGGCACGGGCCGACTACGCCGTGCCGGCCTCACCGGTGGAGTTCGGTGCCATGAGCCAAGCCGAACTCGCACGCCGCCTCGCGCGGGCTCAAGGAGGAAAGCTCCGGCGAGCAACCCGAAAGCAGTGGTGGACGTGACCACGCGAACGAGGTTCCAGCTCGGTCAGCATAACTCGACTAGTCGGTTTATGATTTTTTCATGGCTCGTACCGTCGACCATCAGCAGCACCGGGAGCGTCGCGAGGCGATCACACTGGCGGCCGCAGCACTCTTCGCCCGACGAGGGTTCGCGGGGACCACGACGGCGGAGATCGCCAGGGCGGCCGGGATCAGCACGGGAAGCCTCTTCTATTACTTCCCGGACAAGCCCGCGATCTTCCGAGCGATCTTTGAACTGGACATCCCCGCGTCGCGGGAACTCTTCCAGGCGCATGTCGACTCGGACGACCCCGCCGCGTCAATCCTCGAGGTCGTGAGCACGCTCGCGGCTCCTGCTCGGGACGAGCCGGCGCCAGGCCTCATGGTCGAACTGCTGCGCCAGGCCGGCAGCGACCCCCAACTCAGGGAGGTCGTCGCGACGAACGAGGCGATCGTGCAAGACGGCCTCGCAACGCTGCTGCGACGGGCGGCCGCCGACGGACTTGTCGACCGGAGCCTCGATGCGGGCCAGGGCGCGGTGTGGATCCGCACGATCATCGACGCGGCGTTCCTGAACGCCGGCCGCGCCACCGACGTCGACCCCCTCCCGATGCTGCGACTGATCATCACCCGGTTCCTGGGCATGAACGGCGCAACGCAGGACCCGAATGCCGAGCAGGAGACCTCATGGCATCGACCATCCCGGACCGCGTGAGCATGCCCGTCGGATACCTGTGGCTGCTCCGGCTCGGCTGCCCCCTCGTGGGATTCGGGCTGGGCTTCGCCATCGGGCCATTCGTGCGATGGGTCGCCATCGGGCCATTCGTGCGATGGGTCAGCTCGATTCTGCAGTCAGCACCCGCGCCTTTGCGGCTCGCCGCCGAGATACCAACACCATGGCTGGTCCCGATCCTGACGGTGATCGGGATCGGGGCCGGGTACTGGCTCGCCCAGCACGCCGAGCGCGGAACCCACGACCCGCACGAGGCCGACTACCGGCGATGGATCGACGGTCACCCCGACCTCGACCACCCGACGAACGCCCTGCTACGAGCACGACGCAAGGCCCTTGGTTCAGGAAACCGCGTC
>JBOHHD010000238.1:0-3947 GCA_050700515.1 Pseudonocardiaceae bacterium | reverse complement strand
CCTCAGCCTGGCGAAACGGCACCAGCTCACGGCCGTGGTCGAGCCAGATCAGGTCGGGAATGAAACGATGACGAGGCACGGCCAGAAACGTCTCCCGCCACACCGGTTCCAGATCACCACTGGCCGTCAGCTCCTCGACCATCCCCCGCAGCAGATCCGCCGGGTCCTCGCTCACCTCTGCTCCTCACCCTCATTCTTATCCTCGTCCGGTGCGCTGTGCTTTCCTTCCGGTTCTTTCGGTGAGAACGTCGCTCCTGGGGGTGGCTTGCCATTGCTGGTTTGCTTCCGCTCGTCGTCGTCTCTCTGCTTCTCGTCATGCCTACCCATCGAAGCGCTCTTCTCTTAGCGTGGCGATCGGGTGATACCAGGAACTCAGAGGCTTACCCCGGCCCAGCGGGCGAAGCTGGCCAGCGTGTCGTTGGCCCTCCGGTCGTGCTCGGCGAGCAGGTACACGGTCTCGCGGACGCTGGAGTGGTAGCGGGTCTGCTGCGGGGCGATCCGGCGGGCCTCGTTCAGCGCGCCAAGGGCCTTGGCATGGTCTCCGTGCAGGGTCCATGCCCGGGCCACGTCGATCCAATGATGACCGGCCCGGGATGGCTGCGCATCTGAGGGAAGGCGCACCTGCTCGGCGCGGCCGATCGCGGTCGTGCCGTCGGATAGTTCGACGGGTACCGCGACCCAGGCGATGTCGACATTCTCCAGATTCGCGTTCACGCCGTAGAAGGGATGAGCAGGCACACCACCGGTCACCAAGCGGCGTGCCTCACTGATGTGCTCATCAGCCCGGTCACGGGCACCCAGCCGAGCATGCGCGGTGGCCTGGCGCAGGTGCAAGACCACCCGCACCGCATCGGCGGCTGGAGAGCTCTCACTCTCGATGAGGCCGTGCGCGCGGTCGACAGCCCGGAGAACGACTGTGTAATCACCCCGCCGTAGCTGAACGCCGACATGCTGGTGCGTGGCCACGGCGACGCGCAACGGGTCCCCGGCGCAGATCGCGGCATCACGGCCGCATCGTGCCGCCAGCGCGCCCAGATCGTGGTAACCGAACCGGAGGCTGACAGTCCGTGCCAGCTCGTAAGCATCGTTGAGTAACGCCCACGCCGTCTCGGCCTCCTGCCCGGCGCGGGCGGCGTGGATGATGAGATAGGCGTGCTCCAGGAGTTCGGGCAGCACGGCCAGCATCTGCGCGTAGCGGGCCTTCTCCCGGTCTGCCTGGCAACGGTCGAGTCGGGTACGCAGCTCAGCGGCGGGCAGCGGGAAGCCTTCGACGTCAGGATCCTCGTCGCAGTCCAGTGCTATACGCAGGGCGGCGATGCCGGCGTGTTCGGCTTGGGGGTCGTGGAGGGGGTGTCCGTAGGGTTCGCCGGTGAGGGCTTCGACGTCGACGCGCAGGGCGCGGGCGGCGGCTGCGGTGAAGGCGGCGGAGGCGGGCAGTGCGCCGATTTCTACCTGGGCGACCAAACTCTTGCTGACGTGGGCGCGGGTGGCGAGTTGATGTTGGGTCAACCCGGCGAGTTTGCGTTGGACGGCGACGCGGCGGCCGACGGCCCCTTCGGGGGCGATTTCTTTGCCCATCGGTGAGATGCCCTTTCTGGGGTCAGTGGGTGATGTGGGCCCAGCGGGCGAATCCGGCCAGGGTGTCGGGGGCGCGCCGGTCGTGCTCGGCGAGCAGGTGCAGGGTTTCGCGGGCCTGGGGGTGGTAGCGGGTCAGTTGCGGAGCGATGACCCGGGCCTGGTGCAGGGCGTCGAGGGCCTGGGTGGGGTCGCCGGCCAGGGTCGCGGCCCGGGCCAGGTCGATCCAGTACCGGCCGAGGCGGGCGGGTTCCTTCCCGGTGGGGATCTTGATCTGGTCGGCGCGGGACAGGGCGGTGGTGGGGTCGCCGAGTTCGAGGGGGACGGCGACGGTGTGGATGTCGACGGTGGCCTCGGTGGCGGTCACGGTGTAATACGGGCTGGCCGGTATCCCGCGCCCGATCAGCTTCCGGGCCCGGGTGAGATGGCCTTCGGCCTGGTCGGCGTTGCCGAGTCGAGCGTAGGCGAGCGCTTCGCGCAGGTGCAGTGCCACGCGGACGGCGTCGGCGGCGGGGTGGGTCTGGTCGGTGATCTGGTGGTGGGTGCGTTCGGTGAGCAGGAGCACCCCGAAGTAGTCCCCCCGGTGCAGGCGCAGCAGGGCTCGCTGACCGGCGGCGACGGCCACCCGCAGCGGGTCGGCGGACCGGTCGGCGGCCTGGCGGGCGCGGTGGTTGGCCAGGGCGGCCAGGTCCAGGTAGCCGAACCGGTAGGCGACGGTCCGAGCGAGCAGGTAGGCGTCGGCCAGCAGCGCGGCGGCGGTCTGCGCCTGGTCACCGGGGTGGGCTCGGGCGGCCAGGACGTGGCCGTGGTGCAGCAGTTCGGGCAGCGCGGCACCCAGCTGCCGGTAGCGGGCGGCGCCGCGGTCCTGCTCGGCGGTATCGAGCCGGGTGCGCAGCTGCGCGACGCTCAGTGCGGGGCTCGCGGGTGGGGGGTCGTCGTCACTGTCGAGGGCGGCCCGCAGGGCGGGGACCGGGGCGTGGTCGGCGGCCGGGTCGGTCAGCGCGGGCCCGTAGGGCTGCCCGTAGAGAACGTCGACCTCCACGCCCAGGGCGCGGGCGACGGCGCCGGTGAATCCTGCGGAGGCGGGAATCCGGCCCTGTTCCACGTCGAGGATCAGGGCGGGGTCGAGTTCGGCGCGGGTGGCGAGCTCGATTCGGCTCAGCCCGCACCGGCTGCGATGGCGGGTCAGCCGGTAGCCGACCGATCCCGCGGGCGCGGCTGCTTCGTGCACCATTTCTGCCCTCACGAGCTTTCTGGAGACCTGGCGAGACGCTGTGCGACTTTTTAGCGTCGTGATCTGGCGGTGGGGAGGAATGTCAGAGATGAACGCCGGCCCAGCGGGCGAAGCCGGCCAGGGTGTCGTTGGCGCGGCGGTCGGTTTCGGCCAGCAGGTGCAGCGTCTCGTGCACGGTGGGGTGGTAGCGGGTTTGTTGTGGGCTGATCTGGCGGGCTTGTTTCAGGGAGTCGAGGGCCTTGGCGCGGTCGCCGTGCAGCGTCCAGGCGCGGGCGAGGTCCACCCAGTGGTGACCGATCCGGGAGGGTTCCTCGTCCACGGGGAGCTGGATCTGCTCGGCGCGGGTCACGGCGGTGGTGCCATCGGTGAGTTCGACGGCCACCGCGACCCAGTGGATGTCGGCATTGGCCTTGGTGGCGATGATGTTGTAATAAGGGTTGGCCGGGATACCGCGCGCGATCAGCTCGTGGGCCGCGGTGACGTATTCGTCGGCTCGGTCTGCGTTGCCACTGCGGGCATGGGAGATGGCCTCACGCAGGTGCAGCTGCGCGTGGATTGCGTCAGCGGCAGGGTTGCGGTCGCCGGCGATCCCGGCGTGGGCGCGTTCGGCGAGCCACAGCACTCCGGGGTAGTCGCCGCGGTGCAGGCGTAGCAGACCGTGCTCGTAAGCGGCGACGGCCACCCGCAGCGGATCGCCTGAGCGTTCGGCCGCGTGGTGGGCTCGTTCGTTGCACAGCACCGCCAGATCGAGATAACCGAACCGGTAGGCAACGGTCTGCGCAAGCACGGAGGCGTCGCAGAGCAGTGCCCACGCCGTCTCGGACTCCGCGCCCGGCTGAGCCTCGACGGCCAGCGCATGACCATGGTTGAGCAGCTCGGGCAGCGCTGCAGTCATCTGCGCGTAGCGGGACCGGGCACGATCCTGATCGCAGGCATCGAGTCGGGCACGCAGCTCCTTGGCCGTCATCACCGGCCCGGAAAGCTCCGGATCACGAAGATGATCCAGCGCGGCTCGCAGGGCGGGTACCTCAGCGTGGTCGGCGCCTGGAGGAGTCAGCGGGTCCCCATAGGGCTGCCCGTAGAGACTTTCCACGTCGATCCCCAAGGCGCGGGCGACGGTGGCGGTGAAGGCGGGTGA
>JBOHHD010000237.1:0-1870 GCA_050700515.1 Pseudonocardiaceae bacterium | reverse complement strand
GTCGGTCTGCGGTGCGACCACCCGCTCGGTGAGGTAGGCGACGGTGTCGCCATCGTGAACAGCCGAGCTGCCCCACGGAAACGTCGGGGTGACGACGCCGCGCGTGATGGCTTCCGATGTCGCGGTCAGGCGCGAGAACCCAGGCATGCCCGCCAACCACAGGTCGAGATGCTCATATGAGGTTCCGTGCGGGATGGTGACCCCCGTCCATGCCTCACTGACGGGCTGGTCCAATACGCTGCCCAGGGCCGCCGCGTCGGCCGGCTCGTCGGTCTGGACCTGGACCTCACCGTCGGGAGTAAGCAGAACGAGGTACGCGGTGTGGGCTCCGTCTCCCCGCATCGGCACGAAGCCGGCGAACTGGATCGATCGGCTTCGCCAGGTGCCTTTCTCAGGGGCGAAGGTGACGATCCGGGACAGGGCGCGCATCCTGAGCGGTACGATCAGACGCCCGTCGGTCTTCTCAAGCTGGTGAAACCACGCCGGGGGTAGATCCCAGGCCCCGACAGTCACGATGATCCGGTCGTAAGGTGCCCCCTGCGGGTGGCCGTATTCGCCGTCCGCGGTGACCACCTGCACGTGGTGGTATTTCGCCGCGGTGAGACACCGCTGAGCACGGTCGGTGACGTCGGGATCGATATCAAGGGTCGTCACGTGCCCGCGGGGACCAACCAGATGCGTCAGGATGGCCGCGTTGTAGCCGCCGGACCCGATCTCCAGCACGCGGTGACCTGGGCGGACGTCGAGAGCCTCCAGCAGTCCGGCGACGACCCCCGGGTGCGAGATCGAGCTGAGCGCTGCCCCATCAGCGTCGGTCTTGGTGACGATCTGAGTGTCGGCGTACCCGTCAGTGATGCTGAACTCAGGAAGGAACAGATGCCGCGGCACGATCCGCATCGCGGCCTCCACCTCAGGAGACCTCACCGCTCCTCGGTCGCGCAGCTTGTCAACGAGAGCATTACGCAGGTGTTTCGGGTTTTGCGTCTCGGGGATGGCCATGTTCGCGTCGGTGGTGTCGGTCCTCATGCCGTGGAGCGTAGGGGCGGGAACGCCCACGCCGGGGGTGGACACGACATCGCCAGCGCCGTTCATGACGACGTCGCGTACGTGCGCCGCCAGGGTGCCTTGAACGTCGGAGGGAAGACCCATCCGGTTCCAGTGGAAGAGAATGTGATGGGCAAGTACTGCACGCAGGCCGCGATCCAGCGACGCGTGCTCGAACAGCCGCCGTAGGCCCTTGCCCGCGTGGTGGAACGATGCGGCCCAGTCCGCGAAAGGCGTCAGCGGGCTGTTGTTGACCAGGCTGCTGGAGGGGCCGGTATCGGCTGTTAGCAGGCGACGCACTGGGGGCGCATGCTCGACGACTACCCGGCCGTCCAGTCCGGCTGGTGCGACCGGCGCTACCAGACCATGATGACCGAGCTCCGCAGCTACCAGCGCAACCCCCACGCACGCGACCTATACGAACGCGGCCAGGCTCACCACAATCACGTCCTCGGCCCGAATCCAGGTCCACACCCTTGAAGCGGGTCAGCAGCGTGCCCGCGTGCGGGAACACCACTTCGACCTGCGAGCGCGGTCCCATCCGTACAATGTGAGCTTGCCCAGGTCCCGGATCCGCAGCGAGAGTTGTAAGACGATTAGGTCGAACAGGCCGAAGTTGACCATGGTCATTACATGGACAGGTCAAGACGGCTCTCCTTAAGAGTGTCGGTGGTAGCTATTCATCCCTGAAGGGGCTGGGCCGTCGTTCGTATCAGTGCTGCGGCCCACGCGCAGGCGCGGTCGCCACGGCAGCCCCACCAGCGGCCCCCAGTCGAACCCACGCACCGCGCCCAGCGCGGTGAGGTCCGCGGCGCTCAGGTGGACC
>JBOHHD010000236.1:0-4743 GCA_050700515.1 Pseudonocardiaceae bacterium | reverse complement strand
TTCCGACACCGTCACGCTGATCCTGTCCGAGCCCTACGAGCCGCTGATCCAGGAACTGTCGATCGTGCGCCCGGTACGGTTTCTGAGCCCGGCGTCGGTCTCGGCGGACGCCACCTTCAGCCAGCCGGTCGGTACCGGTCCGTGGCGGTTCGAATCGAGCTCATCCACCGAGGCCGTGCTGGTCCGTAATGACGACTACTGGGGAGAGGCCCCGACCCTGGACCGGGTGCAGTTCACGGTGATCCCCGACTCGCAGACCCGCGTGTCGGCGTTGCGCTCCGGCGAGGTCGATCTGATCGGCGGCGCCAATTTGGCGCCCATCACTCCGCTCGAGGCGACCGGGCTGCAGCAGACCGACGGCGTGCGGATGCTCACCGGCGACCCGGACACCACATTCCTGCTGAGTTTCAGCACCCGAGGTCCCACCGCCGACCGGGCGGTCCGCGAGGCCATCGGGCTGGCCATCGACCAGGCGGCCCTCGGGACGGTGCTCTACTCGGGTCTCGGTGACCCGGCCACAACGCTGTTCCCACCGGGCGTTCCCGATGCGGGCACGCCGATGGACCTGCGCTTGGACCCGGCACGGGCACGGGCGGTACTGGACGCCGCAGGCTGGACCGAAGCCGGCGACCCGCGGGCCCGCAACGGCACGCCGCTGGCCCTCGAGCTCGTCGTCCCGTCCGATCCGGTCCACGGCGTCCAGGACTCCCGCACCTCCGCCGAGGCCGTCGCCGCGGCGCTCGGCGAGATCGGGATCACGGTGACGATCCGGTCGGTGGACAGCGCGGCATACCTGGACGAGCGAGCCGCGGGCAACTACGACCTGTCCTTCGTCGAGACCCTGGGTGCACCCTACGACCCGTCGAGCTCGGTGGTGTCCTACCTGACCTCGAGCGCCGACGCGGGTGGGGTGATCTGGACCAGCCCCGAACTGGACCGGCTGGTCGACGCGGCCCTGTTCGCCGGTGATCCCGGCGCCCGGGCCGGGGCCTACCAGGCGATCTACGACGTGCTGGAGCGGGACGCCGCCTTCGTACCGATCATCCACCGGCCACGATGGTGGGCCACCGGTCCCGCGGTGTCCGGGTGCGACGGACCGGTCACCGAGTACGACCTCGACCTGCGTGGCGTGACCGTCCGCCGATGAGGTCGCTGGGACATCTACTGGGACGGACCCCGACGTGGGTCGGCTTCCTCGGACGGCACCTGGTGGGCACGGTGGGAGTGCTGATCGCCACGTCGGTTGCCAGCTACGCGCTGATACTTCTCGCACCCGGGGACGCGGCCCGCAGCCTCGCGGTCGGCCGGGCCGGGCCAGGGGTCACTGAGGAGCAGGTAGCGGCCATCCGAGCGCAGCTGAGTCTGGACGACCCCGGCTACGTCCAGTACGCCCGATGGCTCGGCGATGCCCTGACCGGGGACCTTGGTCTGTCGGTACGGACCGGGCAGTCGATCACCGGCGACCTGCTGGAGCGGCTGCCGACCACGCTGTTCCTGGCGCTGGGGGCGGGAGCCATCGCGCTCGTCGTGGGAGTGTGCACCGGGGCGGCCGGGGCGGTGGTGCGCCGCGCCGGCTGGCGGTCGGTCCTGCGGCTCGGCGCGCTGCTCGGGGTATCGGTACCGAGCTTCTGGCTGAGCTATCTGCTGATCCTGGTGCTCACTGAGAGTCTGGGGCTCCTTCCGACCTCCGGGCAACGTGGACCCGGGTCGTGGATCATGCCCTGGATAGTGCTCGCCCTGCCCGTCGCCGGGGTGCTCAGCCGGGTCGTGACGGTGTCGCTGCGTGAGGCGCTCGACCAGCCCTACGTCGTCGCGGCTCAGGCCCGCGGGTCCAACCCATGGTCGATCGTCGCCCGGGACGGCCTGACCGGCGCCGCCGGGTCGATCCTCAGCGTCAGCGGGCTGCTGCTCGGGCTCCTGGTGTCGGGGACGCTGATCGTCGAGCAGATCTTCGCCTGGCCCGGCATCGGCGCCTACTTCATCGCGGCGGCCAGCTTCCGGGACATCCCCGCCCTGCAGGCCGCCGTGCTGGTCTTCGCCATCGGCTTCGTGACCATGAACCGGTTGGCCGACCTGGTACACGGCCTGGTCGACCCCAGGCTCCGCCTCCCGGCGACGGGCTGAGCGATGGGACTATCTCGACCGCGACACCTGCTGCTGGCACTGCCCCTGGTCACGTTCGTGGTGGTCGGGTTGGCCGCGCCGGTGTTGGCGCCGGGGGATCCGATCGCCAACGACCTTGCCGCGAGCCTGCAGGCCCCCTCCTGGTCGCACCCGTTGGGCACCGATCAGCTCGGACGCGACCAGCTCAGCCGGCTGCTGTTCGGGGCCCGCAACACGCTGATCGTGACAGCCGCGGTACTCGCCATCTCGGTGACCGCCGGCCTGCTGCTCGGCACCGTCGCCGGATTCGTGGGCGGGCTGGTGCAACGCATGATCTCGCGCCTGATCGACGTCGCGCTGACCCTGCCCTCCCTGGTGGTGGCGCTGGCCGTGATCGGGGTGCGCGGGCCCGGGATCGGCAACTTGGTGCTCGCGCTGGCACTGACCAGCTGGGCACCGTTCGCCCGCATCGCCGGCTCCCGGGTGGCGAGCCTGCGCCGCAGCCCCCACGTGGACGCGCTGCGCGTGCTCGGCGCTCCCACCCGGCGGATCGTCGGACGGCACCTACTGCCCGTCGCGATGGTCCCCGTCCTGACCTACGCCAGCGTCGAGGTCGGCGTCGTCGTGCTCACCGTGGCCACCCTCAGCTTCCTCGGCCTCGGCATCTCCCCACCGCAACCGGAATGGGGCCAGATGCTCGTCGACGCCCGGCCCTACCTGGAGTCCGCGCTCTGGCTCGCGCTCCCGCCGGGCATCGCCATCACCGCGGTCGTGCTGGCCGGCAACCTCATCGGGGAGCGGCTGGCCGACCCCGACGACCGCCCGTCAGTGCTGCGCCTGTTCGTCGGCAACACCGGGCTCCGGGCCCGGACCGCACCGCGCCGGTCGCCACCGCGCCGGTCGGTGCCGCAGTGCCCGGCGATCGCGTCGAGTGCCGGACCCGCGGCGCTGTACCGCGTCCAGGGCCTCGGCATCGAGTTCGGGCCACCCGGACAGGCCAATCGGGTGCTCGACACGGTGACCTACGAGGTACGGGCGGGTGAGACGCTGGCCCTGGTCGGGGAGAGCGGCAGCGGCAAGACCGTCGCGGTCCTCGGACCGCTCGGGCTGCTCCCGCCCACCGCCACGGTGACCGGGACAGCGCAGTTGCACGGTCGCGAGCTGATCGGTCTGGACGAGCCCAGCCTGCGCGCGATCCGTGGCCGGGAGGTCGGTGTGGTCTTCCAGGACGCGCTGGCGGCACTGAACCCGGTGCGCACCGTCGGCGCCCAGGTCGATGAAGCGGTGCGCAACGCGGGGACAGCACGGCCGGGCCGCGAGCGGCACCGCACCGTGGACCTGCTCACTCTCGTCGGCCTACCCGACCCGACCGCCGTCGCCAAGAGTTACCCGCACCAGCTCTCCGGAGGCATGCGGCAGCGGGCACTGATCGCCATCGCGCTGGCCGGGCAGCCGGCGCTGCTCGTCGCCGACGAACCGACCTCAGCCCTGGACGTGACCGTCCAGGCCCAGGTGCTGGCGCTGCTACGGCGGCTGCGTGACGAGCTGGGCATGGCGATGATCGTGATCAGTCACGACCTCTCCGTGGTCGCCGAACTGGCTGACACGGTGGCAGTGATGTACGCCGGGCGGGTGGTCGAGCGCGCCGCCCCGGCCGAGCTGCTGCGGGCCCCGGACCACCCCTACAGCCGTGGCCTGCTCGACGCGGTGCCGCGCCTCGGCGTCGCACCGGGGACCCGGTTCCCGACGATGTCGGGCGCGGCGGGTCGAGGACCGACGCACCTGGCCGGGTGTGCTTTTGCGCCGCGCTGCCCGCACGCGCTGCCCCGATGTGGCACCGAGGTCCCCCCGCTGGAGCCGATCGACTCCCCCGGCTCGAACGGCGGGAGGCGATCCGCGTGCTGGGTCCATCCGGGCGTGCCGGCGCGAGAGGACGCCTGAGCATGCTCGTCCTCGACCAGGTCACGGCCGGTTACCAGAGCAGATCCCTGCGCGGGGGGTGGACGCGCACCCCGGTGGTGCACGAGGTAGACCTGCGCGTCGAGGCCGGTGAGATAGTCGCGCTGGTCGGTGAGTCCGGCTGCGGCAAGTCCACCCTGGGCCGGACCGTCGTCGGGCTGCACCGGCCGTTCTCCGGGCAGATCCGCCTCGACGGTGCTGACGTCCACCGGCTCCGGGCCGGCGCCCGGCGAACCTTCCGCCGGGACGTTCAGATGATCTTTCAGGATCCGTTCCTGTCGCTGAGCCCGCGGTTGCCGGTCGGCCGGGCCGTCGCCGAACCGCTGGAGATCCACCGGATCGGTTCCCGGGTGTCACGCCGGTGCCGGGTCGCCGAGCTGCTGGAACTGGTCGGGCTCGGGGATGACCTCGCCGACCGGCTGCCCCGCGAGCTCAGCGGTGGGCAGCGACAGCGGGTGGCGATCGCCCGGGCCCTGGCCGTCGAGCCCAGGCTGCTGATCTGCGACGAGCCGGTCACCGCGCTGGACGTGTCGGTGCAGGCCAAGGTGCTGAACCTGCTCCGCGATCTCAGCGAGTCGCTCGGGCTGGCCTGCCTGTTCATCGCCCACGACCTGGCAGTGGTGTGCCAGCTCGCGGACCGGGTGGCCGTGATGTACCTCGGCCGCATCGTCGAGCAAGCAC
>JBOHHD010000235.1:0-8986 GCA_050700515.1 Pseudonocardiaceae bacterium | reverse complement strand
ACCCACCACCGCGGCCACCACGACAGCCGCAGCCGCTGCCAGCAGAACCCGCCGCCCCACCTTGACTCCCACCGTCGGATGACGGCGAGCTCAACCGAGCCCACCCTTATTACTATCGATCACCGAGTGTCACACGTTCCACACTCCAGGCAGATCGCGGCGCCGGCATGCCGGTTCATCGAACTCCTCGCCACCGGTTGCCCCGCTGCGGCCGCAGCTCCTCGTCCACCTTCGTGCGGAGAGTGTGCAGGGCCATACCGGACGTTGGCCCCGTGTCGTTATCTCCGCACCCCGGAGAACAGGCCGTGTTGAGATCAGCGTCGGAGTGGGTTGGTGAGGGGTTTGCGGTCGGGGTCGATGATGGCGGGGGGTCGGAATTCGACGCGTCCGCCGTGGATGGTGACGTCCCAGCCCTGCAGGTGCACTTGCTGGTGATGCATTTCGCAAATCAGGCAGCAATTATCGACGCTCGTTTCACCGCCGTCGATCCAGTGGCGCACGTGGTGCGCGGCGCAGAATCTGGGTGGGCGGTGACAGCCGGGAAAACTACATCCGCGGTCGCGGGCGACCAGGGCACGGCGGATGCCGAGGGGAACGGTGCGCAGGGTTCGGCCCACGTCCAGGGGTTCGGAATCACCACCGAGCACCACCGGGATCACCTTGCAATCGCAGGCCATTCGGCGCGCGTCGGCGGCGCTGATCGGGTGCCCGTAGTCCAGCGTGGCGGTACCCAGCCCGGCCCGCAGCGCCTCCCAGTCGATGGTCACGGTCAGGTGAGGAGGTTCTCCGCCAGTGGTGGGGAATCCGTCGGTGGCGCGGGCCCGGTCGCACAGCTCAATGAGGGCATCGGCCTGGCGCTGCTCGACAGTGCGCTCATCAGCCACTCCGTCGACAGCGGGGTGACGGGCGGCGAGTTGCTCAATCAGAGCGCGGACCTGACTGCCGTGCTCAGGATCCAGCCAGCCCTCCAGCCCCAGGCGTCCGTCCCGGCGATCCCGCAGCCACAGCTCGCCCCGGGAGAGGGTGGTCGCAGTGGGATCCGCAGCGGGTTCGGGGCCGTCCGGGTCAAGGTTGGCCAGCAGGCGGTGCGCGATGATCCGCAGCCGGCGAGGGTCGAAGTCCCGGGCGTGGGCGGCCAGATCGGCCTCGGCGCGCTCCCGCGCCGGCTCGGGCACTGACGCCGGCAGCGCGGCCATCGTCTCGGTGATCACTCGCAACTGCCCGATGCCGATCTCCCCGGCCGCCAGGGCCGCCGCCGTCTCCGGCAACCGCGGCGGCAGCACCTCACCGGTGAGGGTGCGGCGGATGCCCACCGCTGCGGCGTGCTCCACCCGGATCCGGGCCTCCGCGGCGGACAACCGCAGCATGCCCACCAGCAACCGCGCAGTGCTCCCGAACCCTCGCTCTACGGCGATGCCCCGGGAGTCGGCTTCAGCGACCACATCCAGCAACACCGACTGCGTCCGGCGGGACAGTTCCTCCAGCTCCCGAAGCGCTTGCACAATTCCCTCGTCGCCAAGACCGCGCACCGACCCACGCACGCTGTCGAGACAACTCGACAACGAATGCAACGGCTCGCCCACCGCGACGGTCATGCCCCGATTTTCCGGCGCAGCACCGACAGAAACCGGAACTTGGGGTTTGATAAGAATCGCGAGACGACGAACGGCTGAAAACAATCGACAAGCGGTCGGCGCTATCCGGACCGGAAATCAGAAAGGCAACAGGCCGTGTACCCGATCCGGTGGATTCGGTCTTGCATTCGAAGCAGCCGTACCGGTGTAGGCAAAGCACAAGGATCGATCGCTGCCGTCCACCCGGCTGATCATCACCGAAGGTGATTACCTGCTCTGGCCCGGCCGGGCCTGGAGCCGGGTCCGACCGCAGCTCGACTTGAGACGTAGCGCACCCTACTAACCAGTACTGCGTACGTTACAGTGATGCTGTCACGACAGTTCTGCTGTCACGTTGGGGTCCACTGCCGGGGAGGGACAGCCCATGGCCGAGCGGCTCACCATCGCGGAGCTGGCGGCTCGCACCGGGATCAGCGTGCGGACCATCCGGTTCTACGCCGGGATGGATCTGATTCCGCCGCCGCAGGTGCGCGGCCGGCTGGGGCTCTACGACGAGCGGCATGTGGCGCGCCTGGAGCTGGTCCGGGACCTGCAGGGGCTGGGTTTCACCCTGGCGGCGATCGAGGGCTACCTGGCGCGGATCCCGCACGACCGCACCCCGGAGGACCTGGCACTGCATCGGGCGTTGCTCGCGCCGTGGCTGCCGGAGGAACCTGAGGATGTGGACCGCGCCGAGCTGGACGAGCGCGCCGGCCGGGCGCTCACCGATGACGATCTGGAGCGGCTGGTGCAGCTGGGCGTCATCGGCCGGGGGAACGACGACGGCCTCACGCTCACCAGCGCGGACATGCTCGCCTACGGGCTGGACCTGCTCGACGCCGACCTGGACTTCGCGGTGGCGCTGGCCTCCAAGCAGATCATCGAACGGCACACCAGCGCGCTGGCGACCGAACTGGTGGCGTTGTTCCATGACACCGTGCTGCGCGCGTACCGCGAGCGCGGCCGCCCACCTGAGTTGCGCACCCGGTTGATCGCCCTGCTCGAGCAGCTCAAACCGATCACCGTGAACGGGGTGGTCACCAACTTCCAGCTCGCCGTCAACCGAGCGATCCGCGAGGCAGTACCAGCTGACACCGCACCACCGAGGACAGGGAGCCCCTGATGACCGAAGCATTCCTCTACGAAGCACTACGCACCCCCCGGGGCAAGGGCAAGCAGAACGGCGCGCTGCACGGCGTCAAGCCGATCTCCCTGGTCACCGGCCTGATCGCGGAACTGCGGGCCCGGCATCCCAACCTGGACCCGGCGCGGATCGACGACATCGTGCTCGGCATCGTCAGCCCGCTGGGCGACCAGGGTGGGGTGCTGCCCCGGGCCGCCGCGCTGGCCGCCGGGCTGCCCGACACCGTCGCGGGCGTGCAGATCAACCGGTTCTGCGCCTCCGGGCTGGAGGCGGTGAACCTGGGCGCGATGAAGGTCCGCTCCGGCTGGGAGGACCTGGTGCTCACCGGCGGTGTGGAGTCGATGTCCCGGGTGCCGATGGGCTCCGACGGCGGTGCGATGGCGATGGACCCGGAGACCGCCTACGACGCCCGCTTCGTCCCGCAGGGCATCAGCGCCGACCTGATCGCCACCATCGAGGGCTTCAGCCGCGCGGACGTCGACTCCTACGCCGTGGAGTCCCAGCACCGCGCGGCCAAGGCGTGGAGCAACGGGTACTTCGCCCGGTCGGTGGTGCCGGTTCGGGACCGCAACGGCCTGATCGTGCTGGATCGCGACGAGCACGTGCGCCCCGACACCACCCTGGCGGGGCTGGCCACGCTCACACCGTCCTTCGCCGGCATCGGGGAGCAGGCCGGTTTCGACGCCGTCGCGTTGCAGCGCTACCACTGGGTGGAGCGTATCGACCATGTGCACCACGCGGGCAATGCCTCGGGCATCGTCGACGGTGCCGCGCTGGTGGCGATCGGCTCCGAGCGGCTCGGTATCGATCTGGGGCTGACCCCGCGAGCCCGGTTCGTCGCCGGTGCGGTCACCGGCGAGGAGCCCACGATCATGCTCACCGGTCCGGCCCCGGCGACCCGCAAGGCGCTGGCCAGGGCGGGCATGACGATGGACCAGATCGACCTGGTCGAGCTCAACGAGGCCTTCGCCGCGGTGGTGCTGCGCTTCATGCGGGAGATGGACGTGCCGCACGAGAAGCTCAACGTCAACGGCGGGGCGATCGCCATGGGCCACCCGCTGGGCGCCACCGGCGCGATGATCCTGGGCACGCTGGTCGACGAGCTGGAGCGCCGTGACCTGCGCTACGGCTTGGCCACGTTGTGCATCGGGGGCGGCATGGGCATCGCCACCATCATCGAGCGGCTCTGACTTCCCGAAGAACTTCCGGAAAGGTACGCAATGACCGGCATCATTCGTTGGCAGTCCGACGCCGACGGCATCGTCACCCTGACCCTGGACGACCCGGGGCAGTCCGCGAACACGATGAACGAGCGCTACGTCACGTCGATGAGCGAGACGGTGGACCGCTTGGAGGCCGAGCGGGACTCGATCACCGGCGTCATCCTCACCTCGGGGAAGAAGACCTTCTTCGCCGGTGGTGACCTGCACAACCTCATCGCCGTGACCCCGGACAACGCGGCGGAGTTCGGCGGGCACGTGGCGCTGGTGAAAAGCCAGCTGCGCCGGCTGGAGAAGCTGGGCAAACCGGTGGTCGCCGCGCTCAACGGCGCGGCGCTGGGCGGTGGGCTGGAGATCGCGCTGGCGTGCCACCACCGGATCGCCCTGGACGCTCCCGGCAGCAAGATCGGCTTTCCCGAGGTCACCCTCGGGCTGTTGCCCGGCGCCGGGGGGGTGGTGCGCACGGTGCGCCTGCTGGGCATCGCCGATGCGCTGATGAAGCTGCTGCTCAAGGGCCAGCAGGTGGCCCCGGCGGAGGCGAAGGAGATCGGCATCGTCGACGAGGTCGTGGCCACCCCGCAGGAGTTGCTGACCAGTGCCCGCGAGTGGATCAAGGCCAACCCGGTGGCCACGCAACCCTGGGACGTCAAGGGTTACAAGATCCCGGGCGGTACCCCATCGACTCCGGCGCTGGCGCAGCTGCTGCCCGCGTTCCCCGCGTCGCTGCGCAAGGAGCTCAAGGGTGCGCCGATGCCCGCGCCGCACCACATCCTCTGTGTCGCGGTCGAGGGCGCGCAGGTCGACTTCGACACCGCCTTGCAGATCGAGGGCCGCTACTTCGTGGACCTGGCCACCGGCCAGGTCGCCAAGAACATGATCCAGGCGTTCTTCTTCGACCTCCAGCACATCAACAAGGGCGGCAGCCGGCCCGAGGGCTTCCCCCGGCGGCGCTTCCGCAAGGTCGGCGTGCTGGGGGCGGGGATGATGGGTGCGGGTATCGCCTACACCTGCGCTCGCGCCGGGATGGACGTCGTGCTCAAGGACGTCTCGGTGGAGGCCGCGCAGCAGGGCAAGAACTACTCGGTGAGCCTGCTGGACAAGGCCGTCTCCCGGGGCAAGAGCACCCCGGACAAGCGCGACGAGGTGCTGGCCCGGATCACCCCGACCGCCGATCCGGCGGACCTCGCGGGGTGCGACCTGGTGATCGAGGCGGTCTTCGAGGACCCGGCGCTGAAGAAAAAGGTCTTCGCCGAGATCGACGGCGTCGTCGACGCCGATGCGCTGCTGTGCTCGAACACCTCGACGCTGCCCATCACCGGTCTGGCCTCCGGGGTCTCCCGGCCGGAGGACTTCATCGGCCTGCACTTCTTCTCCCCGGTGGACAAGATGCCCTTGGTCGAGATCATCTGCGGCAAGCGGACCTCCGATGCGGCGGTGGCCGCCGCGATCGACGTCGTGCAGCAGATCCGCAAGACCCCGATCGTGGTCAACGACAGCCGCGGGTTCTTCACCAGCCGGGTCATCGGCACCTTCATCAACGAGGGCATGGCGATGCTCGCCGAGGGCGCCGCCCCGTCGTCGATCGAACAGGCCAGTTCCCAGGCCGGCTATCCGGCCCCGGTGCTCCAGTTGGTCGACGAGTTGACGCTCACGCTGTGCCGCAAGATCCGCGAGGAGACCCGCCGGGGCGTCGAGGCCGCGGGGGGTGTGTGGACGCCGCACCCGGCGGACGCGATCCTCGACCGGATGGTGACCGAGTTCTCCCGGCCCGGGCGTTCCGGTGGTGGCGGGTTCTACGAGTACGTCGATGGCAAGCGGACCGGGCTGTGGTCGGGGCTGGCCGAGCACTTCGGGCCGTTCCGCCCCGATGCCGTGCCGTTCGAGGACATGATGGAGCGGATGCTGTTCATCGAGGCGCTGGAAACGGTGCGCTGCTTCGATGAGGGCGTGCTCACCTCGGTGGCTGATGCCAACATCGGTTCGATCATGGGGATCGGGTTTCCCGCGTGGACCGGTGGCGTGATGCAGTACATGACCGGCTACCCCGGTGGCCTGACCGGATTCGTCGCCCGAGCCAAAGAACTCACCGACCGCTACGGCGACCGCTTCATCCCGCCCGCCTCGCTCATCGCCCAGGCCGGACAGGGCTGAACTTCCGTGAGTGGCGGTGCCGGTGGCCGGCGAGCCGGGCACTGCGCATCGCCACTCACGGCATCCGGCTCAACCTCGAGCACCGGCGCTAGTCGCCGCGCCGCTCGATCTGCTCGGCGCGAGCCCGGATCTGTTCGGCTGAGTACCCCGCCACGGCGCGCAGCTGCTCGGCGATCGCCACTTCAACGGCTGCGTGCACGGCGGCCGGTGTCACGTGCGGGTCGACCGCCCGGGCAGCCGCCAACGACTGGGGTGACAGATACAGCGTGATCATGCAATTACTCCACTCGTGGGAATGCCCCCTACAACGGACCGCGGGCGCTCGGCGAACACTCTTGTGGAGGAGCACTGGACCGGCGGTCGGATATAGCTACCCCTCTGAAATCGTCAGGGCAGCGACAGATGTTAGCCATCGAGGCCGCCTGGCCCATCACCGCCGGGGTAGGGCTGACGGCCCCGTGAGTGGCGATACGTGCTATCACACCCATCGCCACTCACGGGGCAGCCTGGCTGGAAGCAGCTCGGGCGGCACGGAGACCAGGCCGACCCGCGCCGCGAAGCACAGACGTCGCCGCGAAGCACAGACGTCGGAGCACCACGGTGGGGGTCAAGGTGGTGGGGGTGGTGTTCGGCGGCGGCGCCAGGCCAGCCCGGCCAGGGGGCCGACGATGGCGCCGATGAGCACCGGGGTACTGATACCGGCCTGATAGACCATCCCCACGGCACCGACCATGATCGGTGCGCTGGCGATGAGCAGCACTACCCGCAGCCAACCGGGAACATACCTTTCTGGTGTATTTGGACACGGCATCGTGGTCTCCGGGAGCGAGGATATTCATGTCATGCGCTGCGGCCTCTACACGCAATGCCGATGGCAAGGCGTTCTCCGTCAGGAGTACAGAGTTGTATCGTCGCGCGGTAATGCTGTGTCTGGCTGGGTAAATTCATCATGACACTCCTTTCTGTTCACGTTCGGCGGCGCGGGAGAAAAGTTGTGTGGTCAAAGGTGAGAATGCCCTGCTGTGTCGGACCGGTGCAGGGAACGGACCACGGCGGGGCCAAGGGCTTTTGGGTCCCTTTTGGCCCCGCCGTGATCCGGGACCGGCCGCCCCGCCTGGGGAATCCGCCGGGGGGAAGGCGGGAGCGAGACGACCGGAGACTAGGGGGTGATGGGCAGGTCATCCGGATCCCTGGACATGCTTGGCGTTGTCCCACCAGGTGGGTGTTTAGCATGTTTCGATCCTGATGATCCTGACCTCGTCCAAGGGTAGTGGTATGCGGACGGCAACTAATCCTGCCGCGTGGTCGATGTCGATGACCGTCCCGCGTCGTAGATCCACCTTCAGCTCCTGATTCCGGGCGTGAGGATATTTGCGGCTGGCATAGACAATGCGATGGGTCACCAAACCCCGCTGCGCCTTGCTCCTGGTGCGTCTGGCCATGCTGGCTCTCCTGGAGAATTATTCGGATACCCTCGTCGCGGTGATATTTCTTCGTACCGGCCGACGACTAAAGGGGCCTCGACTCGGGACGGGTGCCGTGCTCGGGTGGCGGCACGGCGGCACAAATTTCACACCGTGGGCAGACATTCATGCTGGGTGCTGTTTGATGCACCGCGGTCGTGTCAGGGAGCACCCACTGGCATATCGTGACCACCGTCCCGGAGATGGCATCGCTATTCTCGTCCAGGACGTGGGCGCGCTCATCGGCGTCGGAATACAGTCAGCGAACCATCACCGGTCTGCTTTTCTGCTGTCCTGGTGGGCGGCCGGCCACCGCTGGCCCTGTGCTCGGATATGGGCCAGATCGACCCATCCGCGCGGTGGCACGTCCACCGTCGCGATCACGCCGGTGACTGCCTGACTGGACAGCTGCTTGCCCGCCAGCACATAGGCAACCGCCTCGCCACGGCGCCAGCGAATCGTGTAACCCTCCGGGGCAGTCGCATCGCCACGCACATGCACCCATCCGATCGGAGCCACATGCACCGATCCGCCGACCGCTTTCCGCATACTCACCCGCCGGCTCCTACACCAGCAGCCCGAACCGGCCGCGAGCCGAGCAACGGCCGATCCGCAAAGACCACCCCGTCCCCCGACGAGTGATCCGGACCCGCGGCGGGGCTCCGCATCGCGCTCAATTCCTGGTATCGGACTCGCCCGGGTGAGGTGATCACGACTCGACGCAGCCCTCCGGGGTGATCCGGGTCGAGCAATGCGGTCAGCCCGGTGTCGGCCAGCCGGCCGAAGACCTCGGGCAGGTAGCACGGCACCTTCCGGCCGTGATCGAGGTAGTGCGCACCAAGCATCACCACCCCGCCCCCACCCACGCGTCGCAACGCGATCCGCTCCACCAGCTCGACACCGCTCAACCGCCGAAACGGCCGAACCGGCGCACCCTCACTCGGGCCGACTCGCTCTGAGCGCTGTCCCGCCCCCACCGACGCGGCGGGACGCTGATCCAGCTCACCAGCCGGCAGTTTCAGCAGCAGCGCCTCGTCGGGTTGCTGCAGCCAGAAGCCCGCCACGACCCGAACCCGGCAACGCCGCCGCCTCACGCCCCGACCCCGGACACGACCAGCACCGGCCCCGCCGATCCACTGGGTGTCCCTCCACCAACGAGTACAACGCAGCACATGCCCGCCACGACACCGGACTCGCCACGCCATGGAGCCGGTACTTTGTGCTCTCATACGACCGTTTACCTGCCTGATCATCACGTCCGCCACCTCCTTCGGGAGCGACACCATTAAGATCATCAATTCGTAATTCCCTTACACTGCGTCCGTCCAGAGCAAGCATGGGGTGCTGGCAGTCTCGTCTCGCCACTGTCGTGTCCCAGTTCGACCTATCTGGTTC
>JBOHHD010000234.1:0-2097 GCA_050700515.1 Pseudonocardiaceae bacterium | reverse complement strand
GTATCGGGCCCTCGCGCAGGCCTCAGCGCTGATGCTTCGACCCTGCAAACCGGTCTCAGGCCTTGACCTGCATGCTCTCGCGGGCGGGGTTCGCCTGCTCAGCGGCCTTCGGGTCCTTCTCGCCCTGCTTGGCGCGGACGCCTGCCTCGACCTTGTCGCCGAGGTTCTTGTCCACGTTGCGCCAGTACTCGAACGCCCGCTGCAGGATCGGTTCGCTCACGCCGTTGAGCAGGTGGCCGACGATGTTGTTCACCAGCCGCTCACGCTCACCGTCGTTGAGCACCTCCCGGACCATGGTGCCCGCCTGGCTCCAGTCGTCGTCCTCCGCGTGCAACGTGCAGGCGCAGCGCACCATGTCCCCGTCGCTGTGCCAGCCGGCCGGCTCGCCGTAGCGGGCGGCATCTGCCTTCGGACCGCCGTAGGAGTTCGGCGCGTACACCGGGTCGGCGACGTTGTGGTAACGCATCGCGCCGTCCTTGCTGTAGCTGTGGACGGGCGAGGTGGGCGCATTCACCGGCAGTTGCTTGTAGTTCGCGCCGATGCGGTACCGGTGAGCGTCGGCGTAGGAGAAGATCCGGGCCAACAGCATCTTGTCCGGGCTCGGGCCGATACCCGGTACGAGGTTATTGGGCTCGAAGGCCGCCTGCTCGATCTCGGTGTGGTAATCGGTCGGGTTGCGATCCAGCGTCATCCGACCGACCTCGATGAGCGGATAGTTGCTGTGCGGCCACACCTTGGTCAGGTCGAACGGGTTGAACCGGTATGTCTTGGCCTCCTCGAACGGCATGATCTGCATTTTGAGGGTCCAACTCGGGAACTCGCCCGCCGCGATGTGCTCGTACAGGTCGCGGGTGTGGTAGTCGGTGTCCGCCGACGCCATCTGGTCGGCCTCGTCCTGGGTGAAGCACTCGACGCCCTGGTCGGTCTTGAAATGGTATTTCACCCAGAACTTCTCACCCTGCGCATTGACCCACATATAGGTGTGTGAGCTGTAGCCGTTCATGTGCCGCCAGGTGCGGGGGATCCCTCGGTCACCCATCAGCCAGGTCACCTGGTGCGCCGACTCCGGCGAGAGCGTCCAGAAGTCCCATTGCATGTCATGGTCGCGCAGGTGATTGTCCGCACGACGTTTCTGTGAGCGGATGAAGTGCTGGAATTTCATCGGGTCCTTGATGAAGAATATCGGGGTGTTGTTCCCGACCATGTCGTAGTTGCCCTCGGTCGTATAGAACTTGAGGGCAAAACCGCGAGGATCGCGCCAGGTGTCGGGGCTGCCGCGTTCGCCCGCCACCGTGGAGAACCTGACCAGCATGTCGGTCGTGGTGCCCGGCTGGAACACCGCCGCCTTGGTATAAGCGCTGACGTCGTTGGTCACCTCGAACCGGCCGAAAGCGCCACCCCCCTTGGCGTGCGGCTGGCGCTCAGGCACCCGCTCGCGGTTGAACTGCGCCATCTGTTCGATGAGGTAGTGATCCTGCAGGAGGATCGGTCCGTCCGGGCCGAGAGTGAGCGAATGTTCGTCGCTCTCGACCGGGATACCAGCATCCGTCGTCGTCGGCTTGGGCTGCGCGTTGGTCACTACCGTTCCTCCTCATGGTGGATGGAGTTTTTCTTGTCATCATCGTTCGGTGTCTCAGCCCCGGTGTGGCAGGAGGAACACAGTCCCCAGAAGACCACTTCGGCCTCATCGAGGACGTAGCCTTGGTCGTCGCTGGGTGTCAGGCACGGTCGCGCCCCCACCGCACAATCGACATCCTCGGTACGTCCGCACGAGCGGCACACCAGGTGATGGTGGTTGTCGCCGACGCGGCGCTCGAATCGAGCGGGATGCCCCGCCGGCTCGATCCGCCGTACCAGCCCGGCTTGGGTGAACGCGGCCAACACGTCGTAGATGGCCTGGGTGGAAACCGAGCCGAGTCGCTCGGCAACCCCGGTGTGAATCTGATCGGCGGTGGCATGAGGGTGCTCTGCCAACCACTGCAGCACCGACTGACGGGGCGCGGTCACCCGCAGCCCGGCGAGCCGCAGTTGGTCCCTGACATCCGGTGGGGTCATGACGTGACCTACTATTCCGCTCGATCTGGAACGAGTCAAGTT
>JBOHHD010000233.1:0-10185 GCA_050700515.1 Pseudonocardiaceae bacterium | reverse complement strand
GCCTCATCCAGGCCCTTTCGGCTGCTCAGGCGGCCCGCGCGCCCGAGGGCCGCGTCGCACCCGCACCTGACCGGCCATCCGATGTTGCGCGCCAGGCCGGCTTCATATCCGGCACGATCTTCGCGTTGCTGCTGCTCTACCCTGAAATAGCGGACGGGCTTGCCGCCCGGATCCAGCGGAGGGACCGGCGCATGTTCGTCAGGTCACAGTCCACTCGGCCTGATCAAATCGTCGATGTCGGTCCGCGGGCACAGGAGGCCCATCTGCACGCCCTCGGCCTGTTTACCCTCGAACTCAGTCTCCTCTTAACAGTCGTGTTTGTAGCGCTGACCCCACCGTTCTCGCTCGTTCGCGGGGGCGTCGCCCTCGTCCTCGCCGCGGGGGGCTTAGTGCTGCTGCGCTGGTTGCGCAGGCGGCCCGCGGCTGGACGCAGCGCGGCCCGGCTTCGACGCTCGATCGGCGTCATGGTCCTCGTCGTTGTCGCCGTCGGCGTCGGTGTGACGGGTCTCGCTCTCGTCCTGGCGGGCGCTTTCGCAGACTCCGTCGACGACGGTTCGGTGGAGCTGGAGACCGGTATCCCCAACTTGTCGCCCTTGTTGTGGATGATTGGCCTGGTCGTATTGGGCGTCAGCGTCGTCCTACACCGGTTCGCCCGCCGGATCTCCCTGTCCCGGGCTTCGCCCGTGGTCCTGGGTGACCCACGTCCACCCATTCTCTATCTCCGGTCCTTCGCCGACGACAGGCTGAGGCTGCGGGTGGCGCCTCTCGCGCGGCCGTCACTTCTGGAACGGTTTTCCTCCCGGCGCAAACAGGGTTTTGAGGAGGTCATAGCCGAGGAATTGCAGCAGTACGGACCATTGTCCGCAGTCGGTGAGCCCAGTCGGAGGCTGGCACCGATCGGGTTCGCCCGTGAGTACCTGCCAGACGTCGACTGGCAGAGCGGTGTTGAGCAGCGGATGTACCAATCAGGCGCCATCGTCGTGACAGTGGGGCGCAGCCGAGGGCTCGAATGGGAGATACAGCAGCTGATCCGCACGGGCTCCTGGCGGAAGGTGGTGTTCGTGTTCCCACCCGTGAACGCCGAGGGCATCCTTGAGCGGTGGAAAGAGTTAGCGCCACTGCTGCACCGCGCCGGCCTGCGCGGAGTCAACCTCCCCGCCGATTCATTTTGCCTGCTCGCCATGACATTCACCGCTGAAGCGGAGTGCCGCTACTACTGCGCGAAATACCCCAGCGCGTGGAGCTATAAGGCCGCGATGGCCGTCGCCCTGGCTGATCTCGCTGAGGTAGCCCGGCACCGAGCCGATCAGCACAGCCAGCAGCGGTGAACGTCAACTAGCGATACCGGGTCCTCGCCGCAACGGCGCTGTTCCTCCTCGCTGGATTCGCCGCCATCTCTTCCGCCATCAGTCCCGGCGTAACCATGCCCGCGCTGTCTTCGCCCTCCTTGCCGACCGCTGAATCACCATCGGCGACAGCATGGCGCCCGCCGTCTGTCACGCGCTCCACAGCCGGAAGAACAGGACAACACTCACAGGAGCTCGAGCAGGAAGGGCAGCTCCTGGGGGGCGTACCAGGCCATCTCGTGGTCCTCCGCGTCACCGAGGGCGAACTCGGCATCCGGATCGCCAAGATCCGCATCATGCACCACCGTCGCCGCCGCGCGCACCGCTTCCTCCGCCGCTGCCCCGTCGACGTGGACGGCGGCGATCGCGGCGACCGGCACCGGGCCGGGGACAGTGACGGCAGCGGCATCGAGATCTGGACGCAGCCGGACGCCCTCGATGTCGGCCGCCACCACCACCCGGCGGGCCGGCGCTTTCGGGTCGTCATCCAGCTCAGCGGACAGCAGACGCAGCGACGCCCGAGCAGCCTCCAGCATCGCCGCGTACTCCAGTTCCTCGGTATCCCCGCTGGCGTAGGACTCGCGCAGCATCGGAGTGAGGGCAAAGCCGGTTCCGGAAACCGGGATGAGCTCCCCGGAACCGACCAGGTTCTCCAGCATCGTGAGAGTGGCAGGCAGATAGACCCTCATGACACCGTCGAGACCAGCTCTTCGAGGGACTCCTCGATCAGCACCGCCAGGGTGTCCACATCGGACATGGCATCCCGGTCGGCGTTGAGTCCGTAATAGACGCCGCCGTCATAGGACGTGATACCGACCGAGACGGCCTGATTCTTGGCCAGCGGCACCACCGGGAACATCTCGATCATTCTCGCCCCCGCCGCGTACAGGGGGAACTGGGGGCCGGGCACGTTGGTGATCACCAAGTTGAAGATCCGTTGCGCGAAGCTGTTCGCCACCCGGGCGCCCAGCGAGTGGATGGTGGGCGGGGCGAAACCTCCTAGCCGGACCAGCGCGTCCGCACCGACGGACTGGCCCGATTCCTTGTGCGCCCGCATCGCGTGGCTGACGTGATTGAGTCGCAACACCGGATTGGGCTCTCCCACCGGCAGGTCCACCAGGTAGGAGGCCACCCGGTTACCCAGTGCCGCCACGTCGGTGCCCTCACCGACATCACCGCGGACCGACACCGGTGCCATCGCTCGCAGGGTCGTCGACGCGGTGACCGTCTCGCCCCGGGAGAGCAGCCAGTTGCGCAGCGCGGCGGAGACCACCGCCAGCACCACGTCATTGACGTCGCCTCCATGGACCCTGCGCACGGCGCGGTAGTCCTCAAGTCTGGTCCGGGCGACCGCAAAGCGCCGGTGGGTGGAGATGGGCACGTTCAGCGGTCCGCCCGGTGAACGGTGCGCTGCGGCCAGTACCGCGGAGGCCACCCCACCCAGGGCGTCGGCCGCCTGTTGCACCGTGGCCAAGCCTCCCTGCACGGCGGTGCGAACGTTGTCGATGATCTCACCCGGCCGCGCCACCGCCTCCGCCACCGCCTGCCAGGTCAGCTGCAGCGGGTGGGGCTCCGGGCGGGGCATCCACAGATCCTCGGGGATGTCGCGCGGCGTCGGTGTCACATCCAGGATCACCTGTCCGATGTCGATCGCGCTGATCCCGTCGACCATCGCCTGGTGGGTCTTGGCGATCACGGCAATGCGACCACCGGACAGCCCCTCGACGAGGTTCATCTCCCACAGCGGATGCCGGTGATCCAGAGGCCGGGACACCAACCGCGCGACGAGCTCGCGGAGCTGGGCGTCACTACCCGGCTTGGGCAGCGCCGAGCGACGCACGTGATAGGAGATGTCGAAGCCCCCGTCGTCGACCCACACCGGACGAGCCAGCCGGGCAGGCACCTCACGAACTTTCTGCCGGTACCGCGGCACCAGCGCGATCCGCTGCTCGATCAGCTTGACCATGCGTTCGAAGTCGAAGCCCGACCGCGGGCGGCGGAACACCGAGACGGCGCCGACATGCATCGGAGTGGTCGGCCCCTCCAGGTAGAGGAACAAGGCATCCAGCGCCGAAAGGCGGTCGGGCATACAACAAATCCTGGCACGTCCGACAGTCGGATCCGAACCTGCCATCCTGGGCCCATGCCTCCTGGGCCCATGCCCCCGCCCCGTCAGCAGGGCGCTATCAGTCCGCGGGACGCCTTCATCACCGTATACGGCCGCAGGCCGGTACTGGAAGCGCTCGCCGATCCCGCGCTGACCATCGACAAGGTGATCATCGCCGAGCGTGCCCGAGGCGAGAGCCTGCAGGAAATCCTCGACGCGGCGGCCAGCAGGGGGGTGTCGGTGCGACGGGCCTCGGCGCATCGGATAAAGCTGCTCGCCGGCAATGGCAGGCACGATCAGGGCGTGCTCGCCGACGTGGTGGCTCCCCGGATGCGTCCGCTGGAAGGTGCGCTGGAGCAGGTGATCGACCCCTGCGCGGTGCTCGTACTCGACGCGATCACGAACCCAGCCAATGTCGGCATGATCCTGCGCACCGCGACCGCCGCGGGAATCGACGGCGTGGTGCTGCCCCACCGTGGGACCCCCAGGATCGACCCACTTGTGATCAAGGCATCAGCCGGGGTGGCCTTTCATGCCCCGGTGCTGCGCACGGCCACTGCCGAGCAGGCGTGCCGATCACTGCGCGCCGGCGGATTCGCGACGCTCGGGCTCTCCGGTTCGGCACCGGACGCCGCTTCGCTGTTCGAGGAAACGCCACCCCGCCGGGTGGCCTACGTGCTGGGCAACGAGACCTCGGGGATCTCTCCGGGCGTCGCCGCGCAGCTCACCGGCTGGGTCATGATCCCGATGGCCGGCGGCGTCGAGTCACTCAACGTCGCCAGCGCAGCTGCGGTCGTGTGCTTCGAGTGGGCGCGGCGTCGCGGCACGCCATAGGCCGCCCCGAGGCGATTGTCCACAAGTTGCCCCGAGAACCGGCGAAAGCCCGACAGCGCCCGCTGGAGGAGTGCATACTCCCCCGCATCGGATCAATGCCCCTCCTCCGATGCGGCGCCCGGTGGTAACCGAAGCGTCGTTGTCCACACCCCGATGGCGCCTCGGCCCCGCTGTCGGACGGCCACGCGAGCGAGCGTGATCTCCACATGAGGAGGGCTTCGTTGACCGGGAGCATCGCCGAGCCACGTCCCCCGCTGTCCCACCGGCCAGTGCTGCGCCGACTGGCGGACATCCTGCCCCCGCCCGTCTCCGCAGTATCCGCCGTATCCGCGCCCCTGCCCACAGCCATCCCTCCCGCGGATCCCGCCGCGCCGGTGCAGGTGGAACGGGTGTTGCGGGTGGCCGTCGAGGTACTCAGTGGCCGACGCCCCGTGCGACAACTGTCGGCGGTGCTGCGTCCTGACGTGCAGACCTACCTGATGACGCTGCAAGCGGTGGCGGGAGGTCTGCAGCCGCGGCTGGGCAAGGTGCTCACCCGACACCAGGGACCCGGCGCGCTGGAAGCCGTTGCCCTGGTCAACCTGAGCACGGGGGTCCGAGCCTTGGCCGCCCGCTTCGAGGAGCACGTCGACGGCGCGGGCAGGCGATGGCTGTGCACCGCGCTACAGCTGCGCTTCACCATTGGTGACCTGGCCGTACGCCGCCAGTGCCGGTGACGGTCAGCTGACCTTGAGCCGGTAAAGTGCCGTCGGCTTCCTGAGTCACGTTTTCCGAGAACGGGCCAACCCGATCGGTACGTGGTGCCGAAAGCTCACTGACAACCTCACCGAGCTGTGCCGAGGTCGGGGTGCGCACCGTTCACGAGAGGCAAATGACGATGATCAATTCGGATCACCGAGTGCGTGGGCCGGTGACTCTGCTGCTGCGCGTGGTGGCAGCCGCCGGACTCGTGGTAGATGGCTACGTACACTTCGAGCTGGCGGCAGGCTACGACGCCGTGGGGAGCACGATCACCCAGGGCACACTGTTTCGGGTGCAGGGCGTCATAGCGATACTGGCCGCAGTGCTGATCTTGTTGATGGGGAGAGCCTGGGTGTACCTGGCGGCATTCCTCGTCGCGGCCAGCGCGCTGGTCGCAGTCGTCGCTTCGGCCTACATCGACCTGGGATCGTTCGGTCCGTTACCCAATATGTACGAGCCGGTCTGGTATCCCGACAAGACGAACAGCGCGATAGGCGAGGCCGTGGCCGCCGCGGCGGCCCTTGGCCTACTCGCATTGACGACACTGCGCCGCCGCACCCCCGCCCGTGCTCCGAGCAGCGTCTAACCCCGCAACTCTCGATCTGTCAGGAATGGTGAAGGGACCTCGGCTGAGGTCCCTTCACCTTACTGTGTCTCTGCAGGACACCCGTGCATGAGCACCGGACACACCGTGCAGGAGCGCCGGACACGCCGGGTTAGGAGGGGGTGGGAGTGGGGGCACCGTGGCAGCGCTTGTACTTCTTGCCCGAGCCGCAATGGCAGGGCGCGTTACGCGCGGGCTCCTGACCACCCACCACGGTGGGCCCATCGGTGCCGTTGCTGGCGTGCTTGCCCCGGTTGCCGCGTCCCCGCACCTCGGTGCCCCCGTCCTCGGCCGGCCCGCTGTAGGTCAGCGGCCGGGCGGCAGGCTGGGCCAGGCCCCCCAGACCGGCCCGGACATCCAGGACCGGCGTGGCGGCTGTCGGTGACCCCCCCGACGGAGGGGCACTGTCGCCGGGGCGCCCGTCGAGTTGAGGCCCATCGAGTTGAGGCCCATCGAGTTGGGAGAGCGCCGAACCGGCAGGGGCGGAGGTCGGCGGGGCGACAGGCGTAGCGGGAGGAGGGGCCACAGCGGGGGTCGGTGGCGTGGCGACCTGGACCTGCACGTGGAACAGGGACCGCACCGACTCCTCTTTCAGCGCATCGAGCAGCGCGCTGAACATCTCGAAGCCTTCGCGCTTGTACTCCACCAACGGGTCGCGCTGAGCCATGGCGCGCAGCCCGATGCCTTCTTTCAGGTAGTCCATCTCGTAGAGGTGTTCCCGCCACTTGCTGTCGAGCACCGAGAGCACCACCCGGCGCTCGAGTTCGCGCATCGCGCCCTTGCCCGCCATGGCCTCGAGCTCGGCCTCACGGCGGGCGTAGGCCTCCCGCGCGTCATTGAGCACGGCCGCCAGCAGCACGTCACGGGTGAGGTCACCAATCTCGTCGCCGATGTCCTCGTGCTTGATGCCGACCGGATACAGCGTGTGCAACGCCGTCCACAGCTGGGTCAGATCCCAGTCCTCAGCGTATCCGTTCTCGGTGGCGCCGTTCACGTAAGCGGTGATCACATCGGTCAACATGTGCCCGATCTGCTCGCCGAGATCCTCACCCTTCAGTACCCGGAGCCGCTCGGCGTAAATCACCTTGCGCTGCAGATCCATGACCTCGTCGTACTTGAGGACGTTCTTCCGGATATCGAAATTCTGCTGCTCGACCTGCGTCTGGGCGGACTGGATGGCCCGCGTGACCATCTTGGCCTCGATCGGGACATCGTCCTCCATCCGCAATCGAGTCATGATCGATTCGACCAGCGGGCCATTGAACCGCACCATCAACTCATCGCGTAGCGACAGGTAAAACCGAGAAACGCCGGGATCACCCTGACGCCCGGACCGGCCACGCAACTGATTGTCGATCCGCCGGGAATCGTGTCGCTCGGTACCCAGTACGTACAGCCCGCCGGTCGCCACGACCTCGCCGGCCTCCGCCTCCACCTCGGCTCGGGCCTTTTCCACGGCGTCGTCCCAGGCGTCCTCGTACTCCTCCGGGGTCGCCACCGGGTCCAACCCGCGAGCCCGCAGCGCGGCATCGGCGAGGAACTCGGGGTTGCCGCCCAGCATGATGTCGGTGCCCCGGCCGGCCATGTTGGTGGCCACGGTGACAGCACCACGGCGCCCCGCCTCGGCGATGATCGCCGCTTCCTTCTCATGGTGCTTCGCGTTGAGCACCGAATGGGGAATACCTTTCGCCACCAGTGCCTTCGACAGGTACTCGGAGCGCTCGACGCTCGCGGTGCCGACCAGTACCGGCTGGCCTTTACCGTGCCGCTCGGCGATATCGGCCACCACGGCGGCGAACTTGGCTTCCTCGGTCTTGTAGACCAGATCACCCTTGTCCGAACGAACCATCGGCCGGTTGGTGGGAATGGACACCACCTGAAGGCCGTAGATCTGATTCAACTCGGCGGCTTCGGTCTGCGCCGTACCGGTCATCCCGGACAGCTTGTCGTAGAGCCGGAAGTAGTTCTGTAGTGTGATCGTGGCCAAGGTCTGGTTCTCCGCCTTGACCTCGACTTTCTCCTTGGCCTCGATGGCCTGGTGCATGCCTCCGTCATAACGCCTGCCGTGCAGTACTCGGCCGGTGAACTCATCGACAATGAGAACCTCGCCGCTCCGGACGATGTAGTCCTTATCCTTGGTGAACAGCTCCTTGGCTTTTAACGCATTGTTCAGAAACCCGACCAGTGGCGTGTTGGCGGCCTCGTAGAGGTTGTCGATGCCCAACTGATCCTCGACGAGTGCGACACCCTCCTCGGATACACCGACGGCACGCTTGCGCTCGTCGACCTCATAATGCACATCGCGCTTGAGCATCGGGGCGAGGCGGGCGAACTCGCCGTACCACCGCGAGGACTGGTCGGCCGGCCCGGAGATGATCAGCGGCGTGCGGGCTTCGTCGATGAGGATGGAGTCGACCTCATCGACGACGGCGAAGCTGTGCCCGCGCTGAACGCAGTCGCTCAGGTTCCAGGCCATGTTGTCGCGCAGATAGTCAAAACCGAATTCGTTGTTCGTGCCATAGGTGATGTCGGCGTGGTAGGAGTTCCGCCGGTCTGCCGCCGCCATCTGAGACAGGATCACCCCGACGTCCAGGCCGAGGAACCGGTGCACCCGGCCCATCCACTCTGCGTCGCGCTTGGCGAGATAGTCGTTGACCGTGACGACGTGCACGCCCTCGCCGGAGATCGCGTTGAGGTAGGCGGGCAGCACGGACGTCAACGTCTTGCCCTCACCGGTACGCATCTCCGCGACGTAGCCCAGGTGCAGGGCGGCACCCCCCATGAGCTGCACATCGAAGTGCCGCTGGCCCAGAGTGCGCTTCGCGGCCTCACGGACCACCGCGAACGCCTCGGGCAACAGATCGTCCAGTGACTCTCCATCGCGGTAGCGATTTCGGAACTCATCGGTTTTGGCGCGCAGCTCGGCGTCGGACAGGTCGATGACCTCGTCCTCCCGGCGATTGATGTCGTTGGCGATGAAGCGCAACCGACGCACCATCTTGTGCTCGCCTGCGCGGAGCAGTCGGGACAGGACCACCGTGGAAGACCTCACTCGTATCGGGACGCGGCTCGGCGATGGGCAGCCTAGGGCCTGCCGCACGGCGCCGTGGACCGCCGGTCTGCACCCATCGTATGCCCCACCCCGGCCGTTCCGTCATCAGTGCAGCTCAGCGCACTGCCCACGATCCGACCAGAACCGAAACACACTGATCGCCGCCTGGGCACCGGACGCGACAAGCACTGTCGTTTCCGGCACCCAGACGGCGATGAACGCAGTCAGTCACCCGTCATGGCGGGTAGCGGGGCTAGGCCAGCTGGACCACGCCGTAGTGGAAGCCCCTCCTTCGGTAGACCACACTGGGCCTACCTGAGGCGGCGTCGGCGAACAGGTAGAAGTCGTGGCCCACGAGTTCCATCTCGCAGAGCGCCTGGTCGACAGTCATGGGCTCAGCGGAGTGCTTCTTCTCCCGGACGATGCAACCCGGGCCCGCCGCCCCCTCGGCCTCCGCGGACTCCTCACCACGACGCTGGGCAGGAACCTGGTAGTCGGCATCCCGCTCGATATGATCAAGTACCCCGGTCCGGAAACGCTGGCCGTTGGACCCCGGGTCGGCGCCGGAGGCGAGCATGGCCGCCAGCGGCGCCGTGGCCTCGGCGACGGAGGTGGGGTGACGACGTCCGTGGTGGACCTTTCGACGGTCCGCGACCCGGCGCAGCCGGTTCTCCAGCTTGCCCACCGCGGTGTCCAGCGCGGCGTAGAAGTCCGGACCGCGGGCCTCGGCACGGACTGTCCGTCCGCGGCACAGGCCGGTTATCTCCACACGCTGGCAGCTCTTGGACTGCCGTGGATTGCGTTCGTGGAATAGCTCGACGTCGTAGCGGATGGCCTTGTGGTCATAGCGTTTGACGCGAGCGAGCTTGTCAGCGACGTGCACCCGGTAATGATCGGGCACCTCGACGTTACGACCCTTCACGACAATATCCACTAGGGCGACCTCCTCGGGTTGTCCAGCAGGGACAGCAAACTTCGGCGGCGCCAGCGGGCTGGAGAATCACAGGGGAATCACACGGCCACCGGCGCCAGAACCATGGCGGTTTCGCCTCCTTCCCCCATCGCGCGGTCGTGCTGATCCACGACGGTAGTCCCGCAACGGGTGTGGTCGCTAGTGGACGGAACACCCGCTTTCAGGATCAACGCGGCGGGTGGTACGCCCAGCCGGAAGTTACGACGGCGCGTGACGCTGGGGAGCGGCCAGCACCACGATCGCAGGTACCTCGACACCCGCCTGGAGTAGCGCCGCGACACAGGCGGCTGCGGTCGCTCCGGTGGTCACCACATCGTCGACGAGCACGACGGACCGGTCGGCACCGGGCAGACCGGCCGGCCGTACCAGCACCCGGCCCGCGAGGTTGGCCTGCCGAGCAGCTCGATCGAGACCGACCGAATCGCGCACACCGGGTGCCATCCGCAACGCCGGGGCGACCGCGGCCGCGATCCCCGCCCCGGCCAGTACGGCCGCCGCCCGATCGGCCAGCAGCGCCACGTGCTGGCC
>JBOHHD010000232.1:0-2994 GCA_050700515.1 Pseudonocardiaceae bacterium | reverse complement strand
GACACCACAACCCGAACATCACCCTCCCCCACCTCACACAACCGCACTGCACCATCACCGACTCCACACACCTCATGCCGCACCCACTCCACACCAAACAACCACCCACCCACACCCGCAGTGGTCTGTAGTTGCGCGGCCGACACAGGGCGAAACACCAGCGAACCGATCGAGGCAACCGGGCGGCCCGTCTGATCTGCCAGTTGCAACGACACCACGCCGACACCTGTGGACACTGCCCGCACTCGTACCACCGAAGCACCCGAGGCGTGCAGCACAACTCCGTTCCAGGAGAACGGGAGTCGGACGTCTCCTTCCGGGGTCGCCACTTCCTGATCGGCGAATGTGCTCGCATGCAACGCACATTCCAGCAGTGCCGGGTGCAGGCCGAATCGTCCTGCGTCGGGAGCCTGTTCATCGGACAGGGTGATCTCGCCGAAGATTTCGCTGCCTCGAAACCATACGGCGCGAAGCCGTTGGAACTGCGGGCCGTAGGTGAGTCCGGCCGCCGCGAAGTCGGCATAGGCGCTCTCGATGTTCACCGGAGTCGCACCGGATGGTGGCCACGCGTCGAATTCGAAGTCGGCCGGCTCTGCCGTCGCCGTCAGGAAGCCGCTGGCATGACGTGTCCACGAGGCGTTGGCGGCCGCGTGCTCCGGGCAGGAGTGAATGGTCAACGGGCGGCGTCCGTCCTGGTCGGGCTGTCGCACGCTGATCCGGAGTTGACAACCTTGGTGTTCGGACAGGATCAGCGGCGCTTCGATCACCAGTTCGTCGATCACAGGGCAGCCCACCTCGTCACCGGCCCGGATGGCCAGCTCCACCAGTGCGACTCCAGGAACCACCGTCGTGTCGAAGACGACATGGTCGGCGAGCCAGGGATGTGTGGCCAGCGACAGACGCGCGGTCAAGGCCACCCCATCGTCCTCGGGAAGGCGTACTACCGCACCGAGCAGGGGGTGGTTCGCCGCGACCAACCCCGCAGCGGTCACATCCCCGGCTGGGCTGCGCGCGTCCAGCCAATACCGTTGGCGCTGGAACGGATACGTCGGCAGATCAATCCGTTGCACCCCAGTACCGGTGAACACCGGCTTCCAGTCGACCGGTACGCCCCGAGCATGGAGCTCAGCCGCGGAGGTCAATAATCTCTCCCACCCCCCGTCGTCACGACGTAGCGTTCCCGTGACGACCGTGGGACCAGCGTCCTCGACCAGATCGCTGACGCTGGTGGTCAGTACCGGGTGTGGACTGACCTCCACGAAAGCCCCATACCCCTGCGCCAACAGCCCCCGCACCGCCGACTCGAACTCCACCGGCTGCCGCAGATTCCGATACCAGTACTCCGCGCCCATGGACGTGCCATCCAGCCATTCACTGTCCACGGTGGAATAGATGGGTATCACACCTTGAGCCGGCCGGACCGCTGCCAATGCCTGCAACAACTCGGTCCGTACCGCATCGACATGCCCAGAATGTCCCGCGAAGTTCACCCCGGGCAACGTCCAGCGCAGCATGCGCTCCGCGGACAGTCGGAGCTCGAACTCGTGCACGGCGTCGGCGTCGCCCGAAACGGTCACCGAGGCCGGTCCGTTCACCGCCGCCACCCACAACCGACCGTCCCACTCGGAGAGCAGCTCGCGAACCTTCTCCTGCGGCGCCAGGACCGACAACATCCCGCCACGCCCGGTGAGCTCTCGCGCGATCACCGCAGAACGCAACACCACCACCCGAAGCGCGTCCTCCAGCGACAGCACACCCGCCACCTGCGCCGCTGCGATCTCACCCTGGCTGTGCCCCACCAGCGCATCCGGCACGATCCCCAAGGATCGCCATGTCGCGGCCAGCGACACCATCACCGCGAACGACACCGGCTGCACCACATCCACCCGGGACAACGCGGCCTCATCACCCAGCGCATCCCACAGCGACCACTCCACAAGCCTGTCCAGCACGCGGGCGCACTCGATCATGGACTGAGCGAACACCGGAGCGGACTCCCACAGGGTCCGGCCCATTCCCACCCACTGCGTGCCCTGCCCAGGAAAGACGAATGCCACCCGCCCCGCCACATCGGCCACATTCAGGTCACAGGAAGCCAGTCCAGCCACCAACTCGTCCCGGTCGCTGGCCACCACGACCGCGCGGTGGTTCAACAACGCCCGGGAGGACATCAACGACCACGCCACATCACCCACCGCACAGTCCGCACAACCATTCACGAAGGTAGCCATCCGTGCTGCCTGCGCCCGCAACGCCTCCGCACTCTTGGCTGAAAGCACCACCGGGAAAACCGATTTCACCGTCGGGGGGTGAACCTGCTCGGGCTCCATCATCGGCGCCTGCTCGATCACCACATGAGCATTGGTCCCACTCGCGCCGAATGCCGACAACGCGGCTCGCCGGGGCCTGCCCGTTTCGGGCCATGGGCGTTCCTCGGTGAGAACCTCAACGGCGCCCGCCGACCAGTCCACATTGGGTGTAGGGGTGTCCACGTGCAGGGTCTTGGGTAGTACGCCGTGGTGCATGGCCATCACCATCTTGATCAACCCCGCCACCCCCGCCGCACCCTGAGCATGACCAATATTCGACTTCACCGACCCCAACCACAACGGCTCAACCCGACCCTGACCATACGTCGCCAGCAACGCCTGCGCCTCAATCGGATCCCCCAACCGAGTCCCCGTCCCATGCGCCTCCACCACATCCACATCCACAACAGACAACCCAGCATTAGCCAACGCCTGACGAATCACCCGCTGCTGCGAAGGACCATTCGGCGCCGTCAACCCATTCGACGCACCATCCTGATTCACCGCCGAACCCCGCACCACCGCCCACACCCGATGACCCAACCGCCGAGCCACCGACAACCGCTCCAACAACACCAACCCCACACCCTCAGACCACGCCGTCCCATCCGCACCCCCCGCAAACGACTTACACCGACCATCCCGAGCCAACGCCCGCTGCCGCGAAAACTCCACAAACGTATCC
>JBOHHD010000231.1:0-7981 GCA_050700515.1 Pseudonocardiaceae bacterium | reverse complement strand
GAGTGCTATAGCACGCATCGCCACTCACGGGGCGAAGCCATCACTGACAGTCTCCCGGCTCCAGGGCCAGCCGGTAACCACGTTTGACCACTGTCTGCACGAGCCGGGGGGCACCGAGCGCGGCCCGTAGCCGGGCCACCGCGGTCTCCACGGCATGCTCGTCGCCACCGGCCGCGGGCATTACGGAGAGCAGCTCGGCCCGGGGCACCACCCGACCGGGCCGGGCGACCAGTAGGCGCAGCAGGGCCATCGGGGTCGGCGGCACGGCACACAACTTGCCGTCCACCACGGCGGCATGCCCGCGCAGCTCCAGGACATGACCGGCAACCGGCCAGCGCGGCGCCCGCGCGGGCAGCGTCTCGGTCAGGGTGCGCACCAACGCACCGATCCGGGAACGCTCCGGCGCGACGACGGGAATACCGCGCGCCACCAACGGCCCCGCGGTGACCGGTCCGACGCAGGCCGCAAGGACGTCCCGGCGCAGGCGGTCCAGC
Source organism: Pseudonocardiaceae bacterium (assembly GCA_050700515.1). Taxonomy (GTDB): domain Bacteria; phylum Actinomycetota; class Actinomycetes; order Mycobacteriales; family Pseudonocardiaceae. The sequence continues at coordinate 7,487 of JBOHHD010000231.1, read as the reverse complement.
AACGGCTCCAGCACGCCGAGCTGACCCGCCCGGTGCAGCATGCTGGCCGCGGCGGGTGCGCTGGTGAAGCTGACCGCGTCGGCGCCGCCATCCAGTATGGTCGCGAGCAGCCGATCCAACGGGGCGAGGTCCTCTGGTGGCACCCACCGGTAGACCGGTACCTGCACCACCTGCGCGCCGGCGCAGCCCAGGGTCTCGACGAAGTCCGGCAGGGGCTCGCCATGCAGCTGCACCGCCACCCGCACCCCTTCCAGCTCCCCGGCCAGCAAGTGCTCCAGCACCTCTGCCGTCGATTCCGACGGGGGTGACCAGGCGTCGGTCAGACCGGCCGCGCGGACCGCGCCGCGCGCCTTGGGGCCTCGGGCCAGCAGGGAGGCGCGGCGCAGTGCCGCGATCAATGCCTCGCCCAGCCCCCACCCGTCCGCGGCCTCGACCCAGCCCCGGAACCCGATACCGGTGGTGACCACGACGACGTCAGGTGGCCGGCTGATCAGTTGCTCGGTGGCGGCGTGCAGTTCGGCGTCGTCGGCCAACGGCACGATCCGGATCGCCGGGGCGTGCAGCACCTCGGCGCCGCGGCGCCGGAGCAGGTTGCCCAGCTCCTCGGCCCGCCGCGCGGCGGTGACGCCGACGGTAAAACCCGCCAGCGGCAACGGTTCAGGTCCCAGTGCGTATGACGGTGCGGTCATATTACGGCGACCCGACTTCCACGACACCCTCAACCACTCGCACGACATAGGTGGACACCGAGACGGTGGGGTCGTCCAGACACACCCCGGTGGCCAGCTCGAACGCCTGCTTGTAGATCGGCGAAGCCACCGTCGCCCGGCCTCCTCGATCCCCGACGATGCCACGGGAGAGCACCGAGGCACCACTGAAGGGGTCGATATTGGACAGCGCGTACAGCACGCCGTCATGGGTCCGGAACACCGCCACCGGCCTGCCATCGATCAGTGCCGCCACTCCCCGTTCCGGAATGATGTCGTCGTAACGGCACACGATCGTCCACTGCACCTGTACCTGGGCGATCATCTCACCACCTCCAGCTTCGGTCCGGAGATCAGCACCGGCTGGCCGGGCCTGCGTCCGGCGGGGGTGGGCTGACCGCGTTCCTGGACGAATTCGATGGTCGGGTCGGGCGTGCCCGGCGCATTGACGAACGAGGTGAACCGGGCGAGCTTGTCCGGGTCCTCCAGTACGCCGCGCCATTCGTCGGAGTAGCCCGCCACATGTGCCGCCATCGCCGCGTCGAGCTCCGCGCAGATCCCCAGTGAGTCGTGCACGATGACGTCGCGCAGGTGGTCCAGGCCACCTTCCAGTTCCTCCAGCCACGGTGCGGTGCGCTGCAACCGGTCGGCGGTACGCACGTAGAACATCAGGAACCGGTCGATCGTGCGCACCAGCATCTCGGTGTCCACATCGGACACCAACAGGTCGGCATGCCGCGGCCGGAAACCGCCGTTGCCACACACGTAGAGGTTCCACCCCACCTCGGTGGCGATCACCCCGAAATCCTTGCTCCGGGCCTCGGCGCACTCCCGGGCACAGCCCGAGACCGCGGACTTGAGCTTATGCGGGGCGCGCAGTCCCCGGTACCGCAACTCCAGTGAGATGGCCATGCCCACCGAGTCCTGTACGCCGTAGCGGCACCAGTCGGTGCCCACGCAGGACTTCACCGTGCGCAGTGCCTTGCCGTAGGCGTGCCCGGACTCGAAACCGGCGTCCACCAGCCGGCGCCAGATCGCGGGAAGCTGCTCCACCCGGGCGCCGAACAGGTCGATCCGTTGCCCCCCAGTGATCTTGGTGTACAGCCCGAAGTCGCGAGCCACCTCGCCGATGACGATCAGCTTCTCCGGGGTGATCTCCCCGCCGGGAATCCTCGGGATCACCGAGTAGGTCCCGTTGCGCTGCAGATTGGCCAGGAAATGGTCGTTGGTGTCCTGCAAGGCGGCCTGCTCACCGTCCAGGATGTGGCTGCCCGGCGACTGCACGCCACTCAACGAGGCGAGGATCGAGGCCACCGCAGGCTTGCACAGGTCGCACCCCCGGCCCCGGCCGTGCTTGGCGACCAGCTCGGAGAAGGTCCGGATCCGGGTCGCGGCCACGATCTCGAACAGCTCGGCCCGGCTGTGCGCGAAGTGTTCACACAGCGCCTTGGACTGCTCGACGCCATAGGAGGCGAGCAACTTCTTCAACGTCGGCACGCAGGAGCCGCAGCCGGTGCCCGCCTTCGTGCACGCCTTGAGGTCGGGCACGGTGGTGCAGCCGTGCGCGGTGACCGCCTCACCGATGGTCGCGACGGTGACCGCATGGCAGGAACAGACCTGGGCGCCCGCCGGCAGGGCACCCGGGTCGAGTTCCCCGCCGGACGGGGAGATCAGGGCTCCGGGGTCGGCGGGCAGCTCGGCGCCGACCAGCGCGCGCAACGTGCCGTATGCCTCGGCGTCGCCCACCAGCACCCCACCGAGTAGGATGCGCGCATCGTCGGAGACGACGAGTTTGGCGTAACGCCCGGCGACGGGATCGTTGTGCACGACTTCCAGCGCGCCCTCGGCTCTGCCGTGGGCGTCACCGAAGCTGGCCACGTCCACCCCGAGCAGCTTGAGCTTGGTGGACAGGTCGGCACCCGGGAAGGTGGCATTGCCGCCGAGCAGCCGATCGGCCACCACCTCGGCCATCGCGTAGCCGGGCGCGACCAGCCCGTAGCAGCGGCCCTCGACCGCCGCGCACTCCCCGATCGCCCAGATGTGCTCATCGAAGGTGCGGCAGCGGATGTCGACCAGCACGCCACCGCGCTCCCCGACCCGCAGCCCGGCGTCACGGGCCAGCTTGTCGCGTGGGCGCACCCCGGCGGAGAACACCACGAGGTCGGTGTCGAGCTCGGTGCCACCGGCGACCTTGACCAGCAACCGCCCCCGGTCGGGTTCAATGGCCTCGGTGGCGGCTCCGCAGTGCACCCGTACCCCGAGGTTCTCGACGAACCGGCGCAGCAGCGCCCCGCCGCCCTCGTCCACCTGCAGGGGCATCAACCGGGGGGCGAACTCCACCACGTGCGGGGACAGCCCCAGCTGGCGCAGTGCGTGGGCGGCCTCCAAACCGAGCAGCCCACCGCCGACGACCACTCCGGAACGCCGCCCCACCGCAGGACCGTCCATCGCGCGCTGGGCCGCGGCGCGGATGCCGTCGAGGTCCTCCGGGGTGCGGTAGACGAAACACCCGGGAAGGTCATGGCCGGGCACCGGGGGCACGAACGGCGCCGACCCGGTGGCCAGCACCAGCGCGTCGTAGCTGACCCGGTGCCCAGATGCGGTGCGGACGAGGCGGGCGTCGCGATCGATCGCCACGCACGGGTCGCCCAGCCGCAACTCCACCCGGTCGTCCTCGACCGCGGGCAGGGCCAACGCATCAGCGTTCCAGGAGTCCACGTAGGAGGACAGCGCGACCCGGTCGTAGGCGGCCCGGGCCTCCTCGGCGAGGACCACGATCCGCCACTGCCGCTCGGTGTCCCTGCCGACCAGGGCCTCCACCAACCGGTGGCCGACCATGCCGTGTCCGGCTACCACGAGAGTGCGCATCAAGCGGCTCCTTTTCCTGCCCGGCCGGCACCCGGTCCTATCTGGCATCGTGAGCGCCTCGCGTGAACCCTGTGTTTCGGTGCTGTTGCCTTGTGCTCCTGCCTTGCCTGTCTGCGCTGTGCGTGCCGCCTCTCACACCCTGGCGTAGGCCAGCCGCGGATGGGCGGGAGCCTCGACCGGAGCCGGTCGCAGGTAAACCACATAAGTGACGACGACGCACACCGCGTAGAAGGCGAGGAAGGTCCAGAACGCGGTATCCCCGGATTGCGTGGTCATGAACGACTGCCGGAAGGCGATGTTGATCAGTACCCCACCCAGAGCACCGATCGCCCCGGCGATGCCGATCACCGCACCGGCCAGCCTGCGGGCTTTCAACAGCGCGGCCTGCTTGGACTCCCCCGCCTCGATCTCGATCCGGGCCTTGCCCGCGAAGATCGATGGGATCATCTTGTAGGTGGAGCCGTTACCGATGCCCGACAGCACGAACAGCATGATGAAGCCGGCCGTGAACACCGGGAGGGACATCTGCGCGGACGCCATGAGCACCAGGCCAGTGGCAGCGGCCATGCCGAAGAAAGTCGCCATGCTGACCTTGGCACCGCCGAACCGGTCCGCCATCCAGCCGCCGACCGGGCGGATCAGCGAGCCGATCAGCGGGCCGATGAACACGACCGACGCGGCCTGCAGCGGAGTGCGGCCGAACTGGGTCTGCAACACCAGGCCGAAGGCGAAGCTGTAACCGATGAACGAACCGAACGTGCCGATGTAGAGGAAGGACATCACCCAGGTCTGCGGGTCCTGGATCGCTTCTCGCATCGCGCCGGTGTCATTGCGCATCGAGGAGAGGTTGTCCATGTATTTTGTGGCGCCCAACGCGGCGAGCAGGATCAACGGAACGTAGATGGCCAGCACCACCCGGGGGTGGGTGGCGCCCAGGGTGGCGATGATCAACAGGCCGATCAGCTGTACAGCGGGTACGCCGATGTTCCCCCCGCCGGCGTTGAGCCCCAACGCCCAGCCCTTCTTGCCCTCCGGGAAGAAGGCGTTGATGTTGACCATGGAAGAGGCGAAGTTACCCCCGCCAAGGCCACCGAGCGCCGCGACGAGCAGGAACGTGGCGTAGGAGGTGCCCGGCTCCATCACCACGATCGCCAGCACGGTGGGGATCAGCAGCAACAGCACGCTGACGATGGTCCAGTTGCGCCCGCCGAACTTGGCCGGCGCCATGGTGTAGGGGACCCGCACCATCGCGCCGATCAACGCGGGAAAGGCGACCAGGAAGAACTTGCCCGCCGGGTCGATGCCGTACTCCGGTCCCATGAAGAGCACGAGCACCGACCAGACGGTCCACATCGAGAACCCGATGTGCTCGGCGAGGATCGAGAACCACAGGTTCCGGTTCGCCACCCGCTTGCCCGTCCTCTCCCAGAAGCCCGGGTCTTCCGGCTCCCAGCGCTCGATCCAGCGCCCCCCGCGGTGCGGGGTGGCCGCAACAGTCGACTCGGTTGTGGTCATCGCTCCTCCAGAGCTGGTGGGTTCGAGGAGCGACGCTAAGTGGCTGTTGTGTTCGGGGTATTGCTACTTGTTGCGCCGCCGAGAACTCTGCTTCACACGGCAGAGTGATAGACCGTGAGAACCCCGCAGACTGATGACCCTCTGTGCCCGCAATGCACTGACCTGCAATTTCTCACTTTTTGACACGGATGTGACCTGCACCGATAACCACGTCGAGACATTGGTCACGCCCACCAGCCGATACGTGACACTGTCGTAACAATCCGTGTGCGCGTCGAGTCGCTGAAGGTGCCGCCGATGAGCTTTGCGGACCAGCAGGCCGGAGCCGGCTGCCTCATGCGCAGGGGGTGACGTTCCGGTTCGCGAGCGTCGATATCGTCACGGACGGGTGACCGGGCACGATATGCCGGTCAGCGGTGCTGGACCGGTTCCCGGGGGTGGCGGAGTGGTGGTGCGCACGTCAGAACCGGCCCTGGTGTTTCTGAGTTACTCCCATACCGATCGCGACTGGATGCGCCGGTTGACCGTTTTGCTGGCCCCGGTGGTGCGCGATCAGCGGCTGGAGCTGTGGGCCGATGAGCACATTCAGATCGGCGACGACTGGCGGCGGGACATCTTCGCCGCGGTACCCCGGGCCCGCCTCGCGGTCTGCCTGGTCAGCGGCGATTTCCTGGCCTCCCGGTTCATCATGGACGAGGAGCTGCCCGCGTTGCGCGCGGCCGGGGTGCGCGTGGTGCCGGTGCTGGTGCACGAGTGCCTGTGGGACAAGGACCGATACCTGGCCGGCGTGCAGTGGGCGCAGGACCTGGGCCGGGAGGGTCCGCTCGATCTGCACAACGACGGCACAGTCCGGCTCTGGGACCCCACCACCGGCACCACCCACACCACCCTCACCGGCCACCAACACGCAGTGATTGCGGTGGCGTTCAGCCCCAACGGCCACCTCCTCGCCACCGCCAGCAACGACGGCACCGTGAAAATCTGGGCTCGGAATGTGGTGATCAGAACTATCAAGTTGGGTCTCGCGGCACGCAGCCTCTGCTGGCACGACGACCTGCTCGGTGTTGCCGTTGACAACTCGGTCGTCGTTCTTCGCCTCACCGGCACGCCCACCTGCTGAACCATCACTTGGTGCAATCAGCACTGCCGGTCAGACCACGGACCCGTTCGCTTTCGCCCCCATCATCTGGCCGGACCAGTCCAGGAACTCGGCGACCTTGGGCTGGTCCGAATACCGAGCCAGTTCCGCGCGCATTTGGCTGAGGCGGGCATCGATCCGGGCGGAGCTGATATCGCTCGCATCCTCCACAGCCTGTGCGGCGGTGGAGACGGCTTCGTCGATTTTTCGTTGTTTGACCAGTACCTCGGCGTGGATCGTCAAGTAAGAGACGCGGTTGCGTGAATACTCCGGCCGAACCAGGGCGAGGGCGGTGCGGCTGCTGTGTTCCGCAAGCGAAAGCTGCCCCAGTGTCAGCGCGGCGCGCGTCTCGCAGCAGCGAAAGTCCGCCTCGTCCCAGAAACTGAGCCAGGATGGGTCGTCATCGTGCGGTCCGGAATCAAGCAACGCCTCAGCCTCGTGCAATGCATCCCAGGTAGCCCGCTGATCATCGGCCCGAGAGGTGGCGAATGCCTCCAGCGACAGCAGGTGGGAGCGCAGCCGGGGTGTCCCCCATGGCTTCGCCGCCAGCTGCGCCGCCTCCGCGAGGTCGATCGCCTCACGCGGCTGACCCAGCTCGGCGGCCTGCCGTGACAACAGGCTCGCGGCATCGACAAACAGCCGGTCATCGCCGATGAGCCGCGCGGTATGCGACGCTTCGAGCCACCAGTGCCTGGCCTCAGCTTGTCGCCCGGAATCGAATGCCAGCCAGCCCGCGGCGCTGTTCAACTCGCCGAGGACGACGTTCAGTGCCTCGCCGGTCGAAGGACCGTAGCTGGCCCGGTGCAGCATCCGGCGCAGCTGCCGCCGCGCTTGCAACGCCAGGTCGTAGACCACGCCGCCGCCGTACTGGGCATCCAGTTCGTAGAGCCGGGACACGATGCCCTGCCAGCTCACCACGTCCCCCGGCCCGAGCCGGAACGTTTCGGCAGGCGCCGCCGAGCCGACGAAGGAACCGGCACCCACACCGAACGTCGAGACAAGAAACTCGAACCGGTTCACCGGGCCTGCTCCTCTCGCCGACGACTCCCCCACTGTAGGAGTCTGACCAGCCGGCAACCACCTACAGACCGGCCGCTGCGGGCCGCTCACCTCCGCTGCCCGCGCCACCGGCTCCCGCTGGGCGAGTGCCTCGATCAAGCTGACCAATCGGCCCAACAACCCACCGGTACCCAGCAACTCATCACACGCCTCGGCCAAGGCCACGGTCGGCGCGCGCACGGCCTTCTCCACCTTGCCGA
>JBOHHD010000230.1:0-11818 GCA_050700515.1 Pseudonocardiaceae bacterium | reverse complement strand
GGGCGTAGGCCACCGAGGACATCGCATCGGAGGCGAAGACAGGTAACGCGATGCGCTTGGGCAGCAGCGTGCGGCTCAGCCGTTCGCTGCGGAACGGCCTACCGACGAGGATCCGTTTCGCCGCCGTGGCGAGCTTCGACACGCGGGAAGCCTACGGCCGTGGGGCGGCCCGGCGCGGGCAGGCGCTGCGATCGGCGATACGGTCTGAGGTAATCACCAACCCGGGAGTGGCCGCTTGTACGTCGTGATCATGGGTTGTGGCCGGGTGGGCTCCGGTCTTGCCCTCGCTTTGGAACGTATCGGGCACGAGGTGGCGGTGATCGACCGCAATCTGCACGCTTTCCGAAGACTCGGTGTCGACTTTCACGGCCAGCAGGTCATCGGGACAGGCTTCGACCGGCAGGTGCTCGTCGAGGCGGGCATCGAGCATGCCGGAGCGTTCGCGGCGGTTTCCTCCGGCGACAACTCCAACATTATTTCCGCGCGGGTAGCCCGGGAGACCTTCGGCGTGCAGCGAGTGGTCGCCAGGATCTATGACCCCAAGCGGGCCGCAGTCTACGAGCGGCTCGGTATCCCCACCGTGGCCACGGTACCGTGGACCACAGACCGCTTGCTGCGCATGCTGCTCCCGGATGGTGGAGCCGCCGCATGGCGCGATCCTTCGGGTACGGTCGCAGTACTGGCGCTACCGCTGCACGAGGGTTGGGTCGGGCGCAGCGTGCGCGACCTGGAAGAACGCACCGGAGCGCGGATCGCGTTCATCCTCCGGTTCGGCACCGGGGTGTTACCGGGCAGTAAGTCGATTTTGCAAGCCGACGACCAAGTTTACGCCGCAGTGATCTCGGGGACCGTCACCGAGGTCACCAGTGCGGCGGCCACCGAGCCCCCCAGTGACTAACCCCCGTGACCGACAGGACGACTGATCGGAGAACCGCCATGCGTGTGGCCATCGCAGGCGCCGGCGCGGTCGGCCGGTCCATCGCGGCCGAGTTGATCGAATTCGGCCACAACGTGATGCTCATCGAGCGAGATGCCGATCAGCTCGATCCGCTGGAGGTCGAGGCCGCCGAGTGGGTACTGGCCGACGCCTGCGAACTCGCTTCGCTGGAGGAAGCAGGCTTGGAGCAGTGCGACGTGGTGATCGCAGCAACCGGCGACGATAAGGTCAACCTTGTTGTCTCGCTGCTGGCCAAGACCGAGTTCGCGGTACGCCGTGTGGTGGCCAGGGTGAATGAACCCCGCAACGAGTGGCTGTTCACCGAGGCGTGGGGAGTGGACGTGTCCGTCTCGACGCCCCGGATACTTGCCGCGATGGTCGAGGAAGCGGTCAGCGTCGGCGATCTGGTGCGGCTGATGACCCTGCGCCAGGGGCAGGCCAACCTTGTCGAGGTCACGCTGCCCCCGGACACGCCGCTGGCCGGCTACCCGGTGGGGGAGCTGCGCTTGCCCGCCAATGCCGCACTGGTGACCATCCTTCGCGGTGGCCGGGTGATCGTTCCGCAGCGTGACGATGCCCTCGAAAGCGGGGATGAACTGCTTGTCGTCGCTGGGGCAGACGTTGAAGCCGACGTTCATGCAGTGCTGGGCCGACGCAGCTCCACACCGGTTACGCAGCGGCCCGGATCGACCGCTCCCGGCGGATCGCCCACAGCGTGACCAGCGCCGCGACCGCAGTCAGCGGCACGCCCATGGCCAAGCGGAACACGCCGAGCAAGGTCTCTTCGCGAGCCAGGTACAACGGGAACTGCACTCCGAAACGGGCCAGGAAGATCACCCCCCAGACAACCGTCGCCAGGTCATAGCCGAATCGGGCACGGCGATCGCAGCGCCAGTCCTGATCAGAGCCGTTGAGTACCGACCAGAGCACGCCGACCAACGGCCTGCGCACCGCCACCGATACCGCGAAGGCCAGCCCGGCGACCAGGCTGAACCAGATGCCGTAGAGAAAAAAATCTCGAGCCTCTCCGGTGCGGTAGGCGATGAAGGCGCACAGAGCCACCCCGAGGACTCCGGAAACGGCTGGCTGTAGTGCTTCCCGGCGCACCAGCCGCCATACTCCCACTGCGACCGCGGCACCCAAGGACGACCAGATGGCCGGCTGTAGTCCGGTCAAGGTGTTCACCAGGACGAAGACCACCACCGGCACCACAGCGGACACCAAGCCCCCGATACCGCCCAGCTGTTCCAGCAAGGTGGGGGCACTGCGTGGCTCTCCGGCGTCTGTGCTCTCCGGGAGCGGAATGGGCTGCGTCATCAACTCCGCTGCAATTCGTAGTAGGGGTTGTAAAGGACCTTGCGGCCGTCCCGAACGGCGAGCCGCCCCGACGCCCGCACGGTCCGGCCGGTCTCGATACCGGGGATCCGGCGCCTGCCCAACCAGACCAACGTGATGCCTTCGGTGCCATCGAACAACTCGGCCTCCAGGGTAGCCACCGCCGCCCGGGGACACAGCTCCACGCTGCGCAGCCTGCCCAGGACAGTGACAGCCTCCCCACAGACGCACTCACTGGCCCGCCGCGCACCGGATTGCTCGACCCGGCGCGACAGCTCGTCGGCATCAAGTTCCGCAGTGTCGACGGTCAGTCGACGCACCAGGCGCCGCCAGTAGCCGGGAGCCGCGCTGCTCATGTCGAACCCCGCCACGGATTCAGGGTCCCCCGACGGAACCGCCTGAGACCCAGGGTAGCCCGACGCCACCACACTCCCGCCACTATGCGGAGCCGACATCGCCGGTTGGTCGTTCAACGCTGCCCGGCGGTTCCCTGGCCGCCGCTGCCGGCAGCGAGGTCGTCGCGCTTCGTGGTGGCCATCTTGAGCTGTTCGGCAAGCGATCCAGGAAGCTGCAGCGGCAGCGGGCTACGCACCGGCAACGGCTCCGACCCGCGCACCACCACGGTCTCCCGGACGACGTCACGCAGCAACGCGGCCCGCGCCTCGGCGTGCTCGGCAGAACCGGCTGCCACGCCGCGCAGCAGCCAACGGGGCCCGTCCACGGCCAAGAATCGAAGTACCCCCTGCGGAGTGACCGCGTCGATCTCCTCACCCCACTCACCCGGCACGCGAGAGACCGGCGCGCCATCACCGCGCAGCCGAGTGATCAACTCCTTGGCCACCTCGGTCCACAACCCTCCGCTTCGTGGGGCGGCGAAAGCGGTGACGGTGAGCTGGCCCAGGCCGGTCATGAGGTGCACCGCTCGTACCGGGCCGGACTTGTCCACCTCCACCTGCAGCTGCGCGCCCTCGGGTACCGGCAGCCGCAACGAACCCAGGTCCAGGCGGAGTCGCCCGTCATCGGGCTCATCGGCCACGTCGTAAGGCCCCGACGTAGCTTCCTGATCACGGTCCTCGACGGCGTCCTGCCCGGGCGGCTCCGGCTGCGCCCTGCGGCGACGTCCGAACACTGATTCAACCCTCTTCCTCGTGCGCCGATGCTTTCTGGTCCCCGGCCCCGGTCGAGCCGTAGCCGGCTGTCCCCCGGGACGAGCCCGGCAACACTGTCACTTCATGGAATACGGCGTGCTCCACCCGCTGCACCACCAGTTGCGCGACCCGGTCCATCCTGTGTAGCACCACCGACTCCCGCGGGTCATGGTTGACCAGACAAACCTGCACCTCCCCGCGGTAGCCGGCGTCGATCGTGCCGGGGGCATTGACCACACCCACCCCCGATCGGGCCGCCAGCCCCGATCGAGGGTGAACGAAAGCCGCATAGCCGGCAGGCAGGGCGATGGCGATACCGGTACCCACTACGGCCCGCTCTCCCGGTGAGAGGACGAGGTCGCGGGTGATAACCAGATCAGCGCCCGCGTCGTCGACATGCTGGTAACGCGGCAACGGGACGGCCGGATCCAGCCGGATGAGCAGGACCTCAACTCCGACGGATGGGCACACGGGCGGCGAGACTACCCTCGGCTCCATGCCCGACCGCCGAGCACCGGGCCGCCGTCGCCCCATCCGTCCCTCCGTGGGGAGTGGACCCCCGGCGGGCCCCACCACGGGGACTGCCAAGGGGACCAGGGGGACTGTCTTCGACGAACGACTCACGGTGCCGCTGTGGTGGTGGCCACTGGGCCTGGGGGTGGCCATACTGCTGGGGGCCGAGGTGCATATGGGCTATTCGGGGGTTCGCGCCTGGCTGCCGTACCTGCTTACCGTGCCATTGGCCGTCGCCGTCCTGGTCCGGATGGGAAGTCGCCGCGTCCGGGTGTCCGATGATGAACTACAGGTGGGCCCTGCGCACATACCTCTGAGCCAGCTGGGGCAGGTGTACCTCATCGCTCCTGCGGACAAACGGCGGGTGCTGGGCCCGGAACTGGATCCGGCGGCATTCGTGCAACACAGCGCCTGGATCAAACCGCTGGTGCGGGTTCAGCTCATCGATCCGCGGGACCCGACGCCTTACTGGATCTTCAGCGTGCGCCGGGCCGTCGAACTCACCGCGCTCTTGCGAGCTGGACGCAACGAGACGGGAACGGACGGCTAGGACCCGCCGTGCACTTCTACGCGGCACAATCCCGGCAGACCGCCCGCCCGTTGCGTTCCTCGGCCAGCCTGCTGCGGTGGTGCACCAGGAAACAGCTCGCACAGGTGAACTCGTCAGGCTGCTTGGGCATCACCCGGACGGTCAGCTCCTCTCCGGACAAGTCAGCTCCGGGCAGCTCGAAGTTCTCCGCGCTCTCTGACTCGTCGACATCGACTGCGCCGGATTGAGCTTCGTTGCGCCGGGCCTTGAGCTCTTCCAACGAGTCCTCGGCGATCTCGTCGGTTTCACTGCGCCGTGGAGCGTCGTAGTCGGTCGCCATAATCTTTCCACCCCTGAGTCGTACGGGTCGTGCCGCTGCACAACGCACGGCCGTCGTGATTTGTGCCCGTGCGGTCGGTCACACTTTCGTGGCCCCGACTGCGGCCCTGGCGCCAGCGTTCGCGGCGCCCCGGGACGCCGCCGGAGCTGCGTGAGGGTAGCTCACCGGCCGACGATGCGCGCCGGACGATACCCGGCGTGTCAGCTCGCGGCGAGTCGAGCACACCGCCGAGCGGGCTGATCGGCCGCAGGACATCGCTTCCGGGTACTTCGGGTCGGTGACGACACCGGTGGGCAGCGGGTCGGTGAGCACGCGCCGGAGTCATGCTCACCCAAAATTTCACTACGGAGAACGAAAAACCGCCCTATCAGCGCTGCTTGAGGACCGTGCGTCGTTAACAGAACAAGGTGGTGACGCGGCGCACGGCCTTTCGGGGGAAACCCACACCGGCCAGGCCGCAGCTGGCTGCGCCGGAACCCCGCCACCCCCTAGGCTGATTGTCGTAGGCACCGTGGTGGGGGTGCCCAGGCCAAGGAGGACAGGCCGTGGGTACGGTGGGCTCGTCTTCAGCTCAACGTTCGACGTGGTACCGCGCGCGCAAGCCGCTCCCGGCAATCGCTGTGCTGCTGATGCTCGCCGCTGTGGCGGGCTCGGTATGGGTGAGCGTGCTGAACCGCCCGGACCCCACGGAGGGTGGCTGCAGAACTGCCACAGCCGACGTAGCCGCGTCTTCCGTAGCTCCCGCTCAGGTCGATTCCGGCCAACGGCTGGCAGCGCACGAACTGGATGCGGTGCCACCGGCGCCCCCTCAACAGGTTGTGGTGCAGGTGCTCAATGCCAACGGCCAACGCGGCGAGGCAAGCATCGCCGCAGCCGAGCTGGCCGAGCTCGGTTTCGTCCCGACCGCCGAGCCGACCAATGATCCCCGTCATCCCGCGTTCGACCTACGCTGTCACGGGGAGATCCGTTTCGGTCCGGCTGGTGAGGCCGCGGCCCGGACGCTGAGCCTGGCGGTGCCCTGCGCCGAACTGGTTCGCGACGTCCGGCCCCATGCCGTCGTTGACCTGGCGTTGGGCAGTGAATTCACCAACTTGCGACCGAACGGTGCTGCCCGCCAGGCATTGCATGGCCTGATCCGCCTCGGGCAACCGATGCTGTCCACGCACGGTGGCCAAGCCGCCGGCGTCGTGACCCCAGCGGTGGACCCCGCCCTGCTGCGCGAGGCCCGGGAGGTGGACTGCTGAGCGCGTCACACCGTGTCGGCGCCGCACTGCATCAGCAGCTCGGCCAGGGCCTCGGAAATTCCCGGAGCCGCAGCCAGTATCAAGTCAGTTCCGCGCGACGGGAGCCGGACCACCGCGCCGGCCTCGGTCGCGATCAGCGCACCTGCGGCCCAGTCCCAGCGGTGCAGTCCGTGTTCGGCGTAACCGTCAAGCCAGCCCGAGGCCACCGCGCACAGATCCAGTGCCGCTGAACCCGCTCGGCGCACGTCGCGGACCCTCGGCAGGATCCCGGCCACCATCGCCGCCTGCCGGGCCCTGCGTTCGGGTAAGTAGGAGAAGCCGGTGCCGATGAGTGACAAGTTCAGCTGCCGGGCCTGGTTGACCCGAAGCGCCACTCCGTTGCAGTCCGCGCCTCGGCCTCGAGCGGCGCTCCACAACCGACCCTCGGCAGGCTGGGCCACTGCTCCCGCCAGGGATTCCCCATCTCGCTGCACCGCCACCGACACGGCGTACCAGGGCAACCCATAGAGGTAGTTCACCGTACCGTCGATGGGGTCGATCACCCAGCACAGACCGCCCGCCGCAGAGTCCCCTGTATCGCCCTCTTCCTCGCCCAGCACCGACTCCCCTGGACGCCACTGCGCCAACAACCGCCGGGCCAGTCGCTCCGCGGCGGTATCGGCCACAGTGACCACATCGGTGGCACTGGTCTTGGTCTGTACTTGCTCTGAACCAGTGACCCGCATACGGGTCACCAGATCACCCACCTGGCCGGCCACCGCCACCGCCGTCGCCCGCAGCTGCTCCACGTCATCTTCGTCGTCCAGAGGACCGCTGCGCACCAGCCCATCCGACCACACCGACCCACCAGAGACCGGGCTAGGGTCGCAGCGGAGCAGCGGTAGCGCCGGTCTAGCAGGGAAGGACGCGGATGGCCAAGACTCCCGGATTCGGGGTGGATGTGGGTGGCTCCGCCGCCAAGGGCGCCACAGTGGATCTACGGCGGGGATCATTGGATGAGGAGCGGGTGCGCATTCACACTCCGCAACCGGCTACGCCGGACGCGGTGGCCAAAGTGGTCGCCACGATCACCCACGAGTTCGGCTGGCATGGGCCGATGGGTGTCACCCTGCCCTGTGTCATCAAAGACGGCGTCGCGCTCACCGCAGCCAACGTCGACCCGTCCTGGATCGGTACCGACGCGGTCGCACTGTTCACCGAACACTGCCGGGCGCCGGTGACGGTGCTCAACGATGCGGACGCGGCCGGGCTGGCGGAGATGCGGTTCGGGGCAGGTCGCGACCGGGACGGCGTCGTGGTGCTGCTCACCTTCGGCACCGGCATCGGCAGTGCCCTGTTCCTCGATGGGGAGCTGGTGCCCAATACCGAATTGGGGCATCTTCAGGTGGATGGCGCCGACGCGGAGGACCGCGCTGCCGCCTCGGCCAGGGACGCCGAAGCACTGTCCTGGAGCGACTGGGCGCCCCGGGTATCGCGGTATCTTCAGGTTCTGGAGAGTCTGCTCTGGCCGGATTTGATCATCCTGGGCGGCGGGGTCAGCAAGAAGGCTGAGAAATGGTTGCCCCTCCTGGAGTGCCGAACCGCGGTGGTCGCCGCCGCACTGCGCAACGACGCAGGCATCGTCGGTGCCGCGGCAGCCGCCGCTGAGGGACGGGTTCGGTGATCACTGGAGAGGCGCTGCGCCGCCATGCGCGAGCTACGTCGTTACAATGGAACACGGCACCTTCCCCGGGCACCCTGGATCGCACCGCGGGAGTCGGGCAGCCCGCCACGACTTTCGACCTCGCTCCAGCGCGGGCCCGCTGACGGGAGCCCGAATCCTGACCAGCGCCCGAACACCGACCGTCCCGAAAGGCCGTCCGTGGCAGCCGCAGAACCCGCACCTCATCGCGCTACCGCTTCGAAGGCAGGCGCGGCCAAGAAGCCATCCGCACGCGGCGGCGCAGCCGGAGACACCGACCTCACGGCGGTCCCCTCCAAGGGTGGCCCTGCCGCCAGGGTCGGCGCTGCCGCGCCGAAAAGCCGTACGAAGAGCACCAGAAGCCGTTCGGCCACGAAGCCGGCCGGCAACACAGTCAAGACCAGTACGAAATCTGCTGGTGCATCCCCTCCCGCAGACGAGATCGACGAGATAACCCCTGAGCTGGAGGGCGGACCTGCTGCCGAGGACCTCGCCGACGTCGAGGTCGAGGAAATCACTGCGGATGCCGAGGAGGCGGAGGCGCAGAGTGGCCCGGGCGGTGAGGACTTCGTCTGGGACGAGGAGGAGTCCGAGGCGCTTCGCCAAGCCCGTAAGGACGCTGAGCTCACCGCGTCGGCCGACTCGGTCCGGGCCTATCTCAAGCAGATCGGCAAGGTGGCACTGCTCAACGCCGAGGAGGAGGTGGAGCTGGCCAAGCGCATCGAGGCCGGCCTCTACGCCGCCGAGCGGGTGCGCAAGACCGAAGACACGACCGAGAAGGTTTCCCCGCAGATGCGCCGGGACCTGCGCTGGATCGTGCGCGATGGCGAGCGTGCCAAGAACCACCTGCTGGAGGCCAACCTGCGCCTCGTCGTTTCGCTGGCCAAGCGCTACACCGGTCGCGGCATGGCATTTCTGGACCTGATCCAGGAGGGCAATCTCGGTTTGATCCGGGCGGTGGAGAAGTTCGATTACACCAAGGGCTACAAATTCTCCACGTATGCCACCTGGTGGATCCGCCAAGCCATCACCCGGGCGATGGCTGATCAGGCCCGCACCATTCGGATTCCGGTGCATATGGTCGAGGTCATCAACAAGCTGGGTCGTATCCAGCGCGAGTTGCTCCAGGACCTGGGCCGCGAGCCCACTCCGGAAGAGTTGGCCAAGGAAATGGACATCACCCCGGAGAAGGTGCTGGAGATCCAGCAGTACGCCCGGGAACCCATTTCACTGGATCAGACCATCGGCGATGAGGGTGATTCTCAGCTCGGCGACTTCATCGAGGACTCCGAAGCGGTAGTGGCCGTGGACGCCGTCTCGTTCACCCTGTTGCAGGACCAGCTGCAGTCCGTCCTCGCCACTCTGTCCGAGCGTGAAGCGGGCGTGGTCCGGCTGCGTTTCGGCCTCACCGACGGCCAGCCCCGTACCCTCGACGAGATCGGCCAGGTCTACGGCGTAACCCGAGAGCGCATCCGACAGATCGAATCCAAAACGATGTCCAAGCTGCGCCATCCCTCCCGCTCCCAAGTCCTGCGTGACTACCTGGACTGATACCCGGGTTTTTTTGCCTGGTGTGTTCAGTGCTCCGCTTGAGCGCATACTCGGCGGTACGGTGAATGTCCGGGTACGGTTCGGGGCGAGGTTCAGGAACCTGTGGACCACGCCGTTTACAGGAACAGTTACTTGTCGCCTTGCCGGGACGAATCGGGCCCGAACACTGGGTCGCCGGGACAGGCGAGCAGCATGTGCCCGGCGCCTTGAGATCGCCGAAACGACGCACCCCCGGACGGGTACGGCTATTGAGGCCGATCCGCTCACGCCGCCGGACGGGTCCCACCCGGACGCCATCGCAGCTGCGCAGCGTAGGCACCACCCCGAGGGGTCTCACTCTTGCGCCGGTGGAAGGTGCGAGCCAAAGGTGATCTACTGAGATACGTGACGATCGTCGCCACGGGAGCGGGAACACGGCATGAACGCCATTCGTCTGGAACAGTGGAGTTCTGGGATCCGATCTCAGAGTTGACGGGTCGGTCGCGTGACCGCCGCAGCCGCGGTGTTCACCGCCGGTCCGACCCGGTCCGGTCGCACTGACTGGGCCAGGACGGAGGGAGACGCCATGACCAGCACGCTCACCCGCCCCGAACTAACCGCTTTGGATCGATGTGACCGGTGCGGCGCGGCCGCCCGGGTCCGTGCAGTGCTGCCCTCCGGGGGAGAACTCCTGTTCTGCAACCACCACGCCCGCGAACATGCCTCGAAGCTCAAAGAGCTCGCGGCTGATATCCAGGCCGGCGAGGTCTGACCTCCCGGCCAAGTCCCGATATCCGCGCCGAAGCGGGATCCCAGGCACCTACCGGGAACGCAGGTAGGCGATCCGCTGCTCAAGCTGGTCGGCAGTGGCCATCGCCGTGGGCGGGCCACCGCAGGCGGCGCGGACCTCCTGGTGAATTGCACCGTGTGGGAGGCCGGTGCGGTGGTGCGCCACGGCCACCAATGCGTTGAGTTCTCTGCGCAGACCCACCAGCCGTTCCCGCACGGTCGGGGGGCGAGTTGTAGTCGCAGCGACCGGGGTAGCCACCGGACGCCGCGCGGAAGCGCGTTGCAGTTGCTCTTCCTGGCGGCGCCGCAGCAGTGCCCGCATCTGGTCGGGTTCCAGTAGCCCCGGCAGCCCGAGGTAGTCCTGCTCGTCATCGGTGGTGGAATACGCGGCGGTGCCGAAGGAGGAGCCGTCGTAAATCACCTGATCCAGTTCGGCATCAGCACCCAGCGCGGTGAACGCGCGCTCCTGCCCACCCGGCTCGTCGTGCTGCGCATTGGCCTGGATGAGCAGCGCATCCTCCCAACCCTCCTCGGCGCGGTGCGGTGTGCCCAGAACGTGGTCGCGCTGCTCTTCGAGCGTGCTGGCCAGCTCCAGCAGCACCGGCACACTGGGCAGGAACACCGCAGCGGTTTCCCCGACCCGCCTGGCCCGGACGAACCGGCCGACCGCCTGGGCGAAGTACAGCGGGGTCGAGGCCGACGTCGCGTACACCCCGACCGCCAGTCGCGGCACGTCAACACCCTCGGAGACCATCCGGACCGCCACCAGCCAGCGCTCCTCTGAGCCGGCGAACGAAGCAATCCGCCCGGTCGCGCGCGGGTCGTCAGAGAGCACCAGCACCGGTTCCCGCCCGGTGATCCCGTGCAGGATCCGCGCATAGGACCGCGCTGCGGTGTGGTCAGTGGCGATCACCAAGCCGGCTGCGTCGGGCAGCGCGCTCGCTCGTAGCTGGGCCAGTCGGGTGTCCGCTGCGGCCAGCACGGCAGGAATCCACTCCCCCGCCGGATCCAGCGCGGTGCGCCAGGCGCGGGCGGTGTGCTCGGCGGTGAGCGGCTCCCCCAGCCGCGCCGAATACTCCTCCCCTGCGCTGGTTCGCCAGCGGGCCTCACCGGAGTAGGCGAAGAACACCACCGGCCGCACCACACCGTCCGCCAGTGCTTCGGGGTAGCCATAGGAGTGGTCGGCGGCCGAGCGCAGCGCGCCGTCGGCATCCGGCTCGTAACTGACGAAGGGGATCGGGGTGTCGTCGCTGCGAAACGGGGTACCGGTCAGCGCCAGCCTGCGCACCGCGGGGGTGAACGCCTCCCGCACGCCGTCGCCCCAGCTCTTGGCGTCCCCGGCGTGGTGGATCTCATCCAGTACCACCAGGGTGGGCCGGCTCTCCGTACGCACCCGGTGCAACGCCGGGTGCGCCGCCACCTGCGCGTAGGTGACCGCCACGCCGTGGTAGTCGCAGGAGGTGGCGCCGGCGGCGTTGCGAAAATCGGGATCCAGGGCCAGACCGACCTCGGCGGCTGCCGCAGCCCACTGATGCTTGAGGTGCTCGGTGGGAGTGACCACCGTTACCGCCCGCACGGTGCGGTCCGCCAGCAGCTCGGCGGCCACCCGTAGGGCGAAGGTCGTTTTACCCGCTCCCGGCGTGGCGACTGCGAGAAAGTCCTGGGGCGAGGCGGCCAGGTAGCGGGCTAGTGCCCGGCGCTGCCAGGCGCGCAGTGGCCGGCTGGAGGCGGCATCGGCCACGGTGTCAACGGGGCGGGACACAGCGGGCGAC
>JBOHHD010000229.1:0-3532 GCA_050700515.1 Pseudonocardiaceae bacterium | reverse complement strand
CTGTAAATCCGTCGGCTTAGCCTTCGAAGGTTCGAATCCTTCACCCGCCACCAGGCAAAGCAGGCCAGACCGGCCCGGAGAGTTGATCTCTGGGTATGAGTTTGGGCATGAGTTACGCCGCGGGCATGGCCGCAGCGTCATTTCGTCGTGCCTCCGAGCGACCCCGGGCAACATCGAGGCGCGTGGTGACGCGCTGCGCATCCGGGTCTAACCCATGCCTGATCCCGTCACCGGTCGGCAGGTCTACCTCCGCGAGACGGTGCCTGGCACCGACGACGCAGCTCGCCGCAAAGCGCGCCGAGTGCTGAACCGTCTGGTTGCCCAAGCGGAGAAGGCGCGTCAGCCGTCCTCGGCGGTGTCGCTGGCTCACGTGATCGACCAGTGGATGAAGGTCGCCGAGCACGAGGACAGCACGCGGGAGACTTACCTCGGCTACATCGAGCGGACCCTCAAGCCGGCGCTCGGTTCGATGTCGATCACTAAGCTGTCGCCGCGACATCTGGAGGTGCTGTACGCGCAGCTGCGGCGCTGCCGTGCCCGGTGTGGCGGGAAGCCGCTTATCGAGCAGCAGGCAGACGGTGAGCACGACTGTGTGGCGGCGAAGTGCACGCCGCACGTGTGCAAGCCGATGGCTGCGTCCACGGTCCGGCAGATCCACTCCATCATCAGCGGAGTGCTGTCGGCCGCAGTGCGGTGGGATTGGCTGGAGTTCAATCAAGCGCGTACCGCGCAGCGTCCGAGACAGAAACCCCCGGAGTCCGATCCTCCGTCGCCTGACGAGGCTGCCAGGCTGCTCGACGAGGCGTTCCAGATGGACGATGATTGGGGCACGCTCGTCCGGCTGGTGATGACGACTGGGCTGTGCCGGGGGGAGGTGTACATCCTGCGCTGGTCTCGGGTGGACTTGGACGTGGGCGAAATCGATATCCGCAGCAGTTATCGGCTGCGCAAAGGCGTCAGCACTGAGAAGGACACCAAGATTCATCAGATGCGCCGCATCGCGCTCGACACGGAAACGGTGGCGTTGCTCCAGGAGCATAAGCAACGGTGGCGCGACCGGTTGACCGAACTCAGACTCGAACTGACCGACGACATGTACGTCTTCGCCGGGCCTCGGCAGACGGTCCCCACCAAGCCGTATTCGCCGCACAGCTTGGCGAGCCGGTATCAGCGCATGGCTGAGCGGCTTGGGATCGACACCCACCTTCACGCCCTGCGGCACTACTCGGCGACAGAACTGCTCAACGCCGGAGTGGATCTGCGCACCGTCGCCGGTCGCCTCGGCCACCGCGGAGGAGGCGCGACCACCCTGCGCGTCTACGCGGCCTGGGTCGCCGCATCCGACCGCAAGGCAGCCGAACTCCTCGGTTCCCGTATGCCCAAGCGTCGACGCAACAGCGGCAAGGACACGCCAGCAGGTTAATGCTGTTCGTTGTGTGACAGGTGAACCCTCCAAGCTGACGACCCTAGCGAGCAGTCGAGAACGCCTAACAGCGTTGGGCACCGGCTCTTGCCCAACCAGCACCCAACGGCTGCCCTTTTGGGCAGTACAGATTCATTCTCCGCGCGGTGGCACAACTCGGGGGGAACCATTGGCACGTCACCGAGTCGAGGAGGCGCGACGTGGGGCGACGAATCGGCGGTGCAGGCGGCGGCAGTGATAAGGGTAGCGGTGGCGGTGGAGCGGTCGCTGCAGCTGTGTCGGCCGGTGCGATCGCGCTCAGTGGCGTCGGCGTGGCCACCTCTGCCGGCGCCGCGCTCGATTCGACAGCTGTACTGCAACGGATCCATGTCAACACAACAAAAGCCAAGAAGCCCGCCAGTCGCGGACGCGAAGGTGAAGCGTGGAGCCGGATGGTGCTAAAACCCATCAAGAACCCATGCGTACGGTCGGCAGTGCAGTGTGCAGTGCACTCCCACGGTCAAGTGCGGGAATTCTTTATTCACACTCCCTGTCGCTCACTACAACGGAAACTGCTGGCGCTCATCGATGAGCAAGGAAATATCATCCTGGTCTCCATCGCCTGGGTGCGCATGCTCAGTATAAGCAGTGTGCGAGAGTTCAAGGACCTGATCGACATCTATGGCACCGGTGACGTGTCTCCGCTCGCAGGTGAGCTACTTGGGCTGAATGGAATCAGATTCACCGGCGAACATTACGGCTCGCGCAAAGCAGGGACACTCGTTGTCGTCGCGGAGACGGAGTCGGCGAGCGGACAGCCGCACCCTGAATTACTCAACAGCATTCCCGAGGTCGCGGTGTTGCTTCCGCCCCCTTCTTGATGCTCAATTTTATGCTGATCGGGGGCTGAAATGGCTAAGTCGGCACGACGAAAATCAGTCCATCTGTTTTGGCTACTTGTGCTAGCCGGCGTCGGATACGTAGCTCGGACCCTGTACTTCCCAACCAAGCTTGGAACAGCCTTTGTCGTCCTGATCTGGATTTTTGTGTTCACGATCTGGCTGATGTTTCTCATACCCACATTGTGTGACTACGACGTCGTTAATAGAGGATGTACGCGGCAGGTCTACGGCCAATGCCACGTAGCTTGAGTTGATCAGGGTGTTGATCTGGTAGTTCTTGATGGGTTCGGTGTGGCGTGGTCATGTTCGCCGGGTTGGTTGGCATGGTCGCCGGTCATGGGCGAGGGTGTGGTGGTGCGGCCGGATCAGGTGTCGCTGGGGGTACTGGTTAACGCCGTTGCCCGGGACGCGGTCGATGAGGCGGTCGCGGTGTGCGGAGTGCGGGAGCGTCGCTCGGACGGCAAGCTGCCCGCGCACGTGATCACGTATTTGACGTTGGCATTGTGTTTGTTTCCCGACGATGACTACACCGAGGTGGCGACCAAGGTGACTGGCTCGTTGGATCGGTGGGGCTGCTGGGATGCGTCCTGGAGCGTGCCGACGCCTTCGGCGATCACGCAGGCCCGTAAACGGTTGGGTCGCCGGGTGTTTCCCGAGTTGTTTGAGCGCACCTGCGGCCCGGTGGCCGGGGACGCCTCGCCGGTGGCGGGGATGCACGCGTTGGGCACCGCGCGGGAGTCGTTCGTGCGTGGGTGGCGGCTGTTGGCGATCGATGGGTTCGAGGTAGATGTGCCTGACACGAAGGAGAACGCCGCCGAGTTCGGCTACGCCGGGTCGGGTGAGAACCGCTCGGCGTTCCCGAAAGCACGTGTGGTCGCGTTGGCCGAGTGCGGTACTCACGCCTTCGTTGCCGCCGAGCTCGACGCCTACCACGTGGGGGAGAAGACCCTCGCGCAGCGGTTGTATCCCCGGTTGCGCGCCGATGAGTTGCTGACCGCCGACCGCGGCTTCTATTCCTGGCAGGCCTGGGACACCGCCACGGCGACCGGTGCGGCGCTGTTGTGGCGGGCCCTGACTCAACTTCAGCTGCCCGTCGTGGCGGTGCGCGGTGACGGCACCTATCTCACGGTGCTGATCAAGCCGTCGATTCGTGGTGCCCGACGTGACCGCATCCTGACCGCCGCCGGTAACGGTGCCGACTTCGCCACGCTCGCCGACGCCCTCGACG